>JBDKTK010000212.1:0-18143 GCA_039680225.1 Syntrophaceae bacterium | reverse complement strand
GGAAGGATGAAGCGGGACTTCACCTATATCGACGACATAGTCGAGGGCGTCACCCGCGTGCTTTTCAGCCCTCCCCGGCCGGACCCGGGATGGAGCGGGGCCGGGCCCGATCCCGGCTCGAGCTTTGCCCCGTACAGGATTTACAATATCGGCAACAACGAGCCCGTCGAACTGCTGCGCTTCATCGGCGTCCTGGAGGGCTGTCTCGGGCGGAAGGCGGAAAAAAATTACCTTCCGCACCAGCCGGGCGACGTACCGGAAACATGCGCCGACGTGGACGGCCTGCTGCGCGATTTCGGTTTCCGCCCGCGCACCGGCATCGAGGAAGGCATCAGCCGGTTCGTAGACTGGTACATGGAATATTACGGCGGAGCTGCGGGACAGGCCGCGGACGGCGCGCCGGCATCGACCTTCGGAAACCGGGCGATATAATCCCGCCCTGTTCTCCGCTTTTTTTACCTAAACCTTTTCACTAAACGTATATTAACCATTGCATTACTGCCTTCTACTCAGGATTAAGAACTCACAATCCTTTGTACCCTCAATTTTAATCATTCTGAACGGGAAAAATCAGAGCCTACCGGATATACCCCGGGATGGAATTCGTTTAAAAATCTGCTCATGTTTTGGTTAACAACGACAGGCAAAAATGATTAGGCGCGTGAGGAACAAAACCTTATGAACAAAGTTATTTTGTCTGACCCTGCAGCCGTGAAGGGCATGCGCCCCCAAAAGCTCCCCCCTGTCAACGGCTCGCCGGCGGTCAGCGTATTAACAGTGTTTTTCCCGGTCGCCCTGGCGCTGGCCATCGCCTTAATCCCTGCGCCTCCCGCCAGTTCCCAGGAGAAAGGCCGGACCAGCGAGTACCGGATCGGGCCGGAGGACGTCCTGAACATCCACGTCTGGCGCGAGGATGCAATCAGCAGGATAGTGCCCGTCCGCCTCGACGGGAAGATATCGCTGCCCCTGCTCGACGACATACAGGCCGCGGGGAAGACCCCGATCGAGCTCAAGCACGAAATCACGGACATGCTGCGGCAGTACATCGACGACCCCATGGTGACGGTAATAGTCACCGAGCACAACAACTTCAAGGTCTTCGTCACGGGCCAGGTGCGCACCCCCGGCATGCACCGGCTGCGCAGCAGGGGCAGCCTGCTCCAGGTGATACCGTTATGCGGCGGGTTCACCGAATGGGCCGACCAGAAGAGAATCGTCCTGATCAGGAGCCAGGAGGGGCGGGAGGAAAAGAAGACCATAAACTACACGAAACTCATTGAGACCGGGTCCGATTTCGAACTGCAGCCCGGCGACGTTATTGTCGTCCCGTAAAATTTCCAGTCCGGCATCCGCAATACAGCTTTCATTGACGGCGGAGCAGACCAGGCGCCGGCAGGCGGGTAATACACTTATCACGATCGGGGAGGCTCAAGATGAAGATCCTGGATTACGTTGACAAGACCTGCAGGGAGCAGATGAAAGTCATCGGCGAGATGTTTACATCCGCGGGGCTCGACTCGGTCTTTGCCGAGCAGTTCAGGAAGGTCAGGGCCGAAATATTCCGGAGCGGCGATGCGGTCCGGACCATTCTCGTCACGAGCGCCACCCAGGGCGAAGGCAAGTCGCTCATAGCCGCCAACCTTGCAGTCATGATTTCCCGGGACCTTAACAAACACGCGCTGCTCGTCGAAGCGGACCTGCGCAACCCTGTCATGTGCAGATATTTCGGCCTGCAAAACGGCACGGGCCTTTCCGACTATCTTACCGGCTCGGCGGGGATCAACGAGATCTTTGTCAGGACCGATCAGGCGAAACTCACCATTGTCCCCGCAGGCGAGCCGCTGCTGAATTCCGGCGAGCTCGTCGGCTCGCTCAAAATGACTGAACTGGTCCGGGAAATGAGATCGAGATATCCCGACCGGTTCATAATCATCGATTCCCCTCCCCTCCTGGAAACTTCCGATCCCCTGCTCCTCAGTTCGTTTGTTGATTCCATTCTCCTGGTGATCAGGTCCGGAGTAACTCCCAGGGAAGCAGTGAAACAGGCGCTCGGCAATCTTCCACAGGAGAAAATCATCGGGATAATACTCAACGATCTCAAATTCCGCTCCGACAGCATGCATAAGCGCTATTTCGGAACTTACGGCTATTACGGGTACCGGCAACGAAAGAACCTCAACGAAGAGATAGCTTCCGAATAATGGTCCTGAAAATTTTTCATTCTTATATGCCTGTGCGCAGGATCGGCTTTTTTGCACTTGAAAGCCTGACGCTGGTCTTCATCATCTGGTTCCTGGTCCCCGCACACAATGACAAGGCGACCGTGTTGGCTCTCCGGGCCTTGCTGTTTGCGGCCCTGATCCAGGCAATGTTCTTCTACTTCGAAATGTACGAACCGGAACTCTTCGGCAGGCCGGCATTCATGGCCCGCAGGATCATCCTGGCCCTGGCCTGCTCCTGGGCGCTGCTGATCATTTTCTTCAGCCCTGCGCGGGAATTCCGGATGATCACGTTGTTCAACATCCTCGGGGTTGCGGGACTCATGGCCACCCTGCTGCGGGTCCTCTACAGCAATTTGGCAGTGGCGGCAGGGGACCAGAAGCTGCTGGTGCTCGGTTCGGAAACCCTGGCCAGGAGCATTGCCATGGAAGTCCTTGACAGGAAGGATTCGGGTTTCGAAATATTGGGCTTTGTTTCAGAAATGCCCGGCAGGACGGGAGAGCGGCTCGTCAATCCTTCCATTGTGGGCGACTATTCAAATATTAAAGACCTGGTCGGCCGCCTGTCCGTCGACAGGGTGATTGTCGCCATCGAGGACGGCAGGGGCAAATTGCCTCTTGAACCCCTGCTGGAATGCAAGCTCAGGGGAATAAGGGTCGAAGACGGGTTCGATTTCTTTGAGCGCCTCACGGGAAAACTGAGTCTGGAGTACCTCCGGCCCAGCTCCATAATTTTCGCATCAGGTTTCCGGGCGTCGGGACTGACGAAGTGCGCAAGGCGGGGGCTTTCCCTGGCCTTCGCGCTCGCAGGCCTCCTGCTCTTCGCCCCGGTCGCGGCCGTCACGGCTGTCCTCGTCAAATTGGATTCCCCGGGGCCGACCCTTTACCGCCAGGAGCGCGTCGGACAGGGAGGGCGGCCGTTCACGCTTTTCAAATTCCGCTCGATGCGCATCGACGCCGAGGAGGGCGGCCCTGCCTGGGCCAGCCCTAACGACCCCCGCACGACGAGGGTGGGCAGGTGGATCAGGAAATTCCGCCTGGATGAAATCCCCCAGTTATGGAACGTGCTTCGGAACGACATGGCCCTGGTGGGCCCCCGTCCGGAGCGGCCGCATTTTGTAGATATCCTGAACAGGGAGGTCCCGTATTACGGACAGCGTTTTGCGGTCAAGCCGGGGATCACGGGTTGGGCCCAGATAAATTACGCATACGGCGCTTCGAAAAAGGACGCGCTCGAGAAGCTCAAATACGACCTGTTTTACATAAAACATTGTTCGGCGGGATTCGACCTCTACATCATCCTGCAGACGGTCAAAATAGTCCTGTTCGGCAAAGGGGCGCGCTGATGGAAAAATGGTACCTGATCCGGAGCAAGCCTCACGGGGAGGAGAAGGCCCGGGGATATCTTGCCGGAAAAGGCATCGAGATATATTTCCCTCTCATGGAGAAGGTGATTGTCCGCCGCGGCGCGGCGGTGAAAATACTGAAACCGCTCTTCCCCTCGTATATTTTCGGCCGGTTCGACCTCAATGAAAAATACCCGCTCGTGAGATACGGCCACGGGGTCAGAGAGATTGTCGGTTTCGGCGACTATCCCCTGCCTGTCCCGGAAGGCATAATAGAGGCCATCCGGGCGCGCGCCGGGGGGGGCAGCGTAATAAGGAAGGCGCGGCAGTTCGCAAAAGGCGACGCCGTGGCGATCAATGCCGGGCCGTTCCGGAACCTGACGGGAATTTTCGACCACTGGGTATCCGATACCGAACGGGTCTGCATCCTGCTCAACTGCATCGGGTACGGGCCCAGGATTGACGTACACTATTCCCTGGCGGAGCACGTTTAGACGGAGAAGCATTTCGGCAGCCTGGAATCGGAAGGCTTTGGCCTTCCGACGGGCAACGGAAACGGTTAAAACCCGTAACGGCGGGAGCCTGCCCGGATGAGGCCGGATAAAAAAAACAGCTGCATAATGACGGTCGACGTCGAGGATTATTTCGAGGTCGGCGCGTTTGACGGCTGCCTGAGCCGCGAGGCCTTCAGCAGGTTCGAGCCGCGCCTGAAAAGGAACGTGAAGCGCATCCTGGATATACTTGAGGACAGCGGCCCGGACGAAAAGGCGACCTTCTTTGTCCTGGGAGGGAACGCGAAAAAATACCCGAAGGTAATCCGGGAGATCCACTCCCGCGGCCACGAGATAGCCTGCCACGGGCACGAGCACAAATCCATCTATTCATTGGGGGCGGACAAGTTCAGGCAGCATGCGAGGACTGCCAAGTCCATCCTCGAAGACATCACGGGCGACGCGGTGCTGGGGTTCCGCGCCCCCAACTTTTCCGTCCGCAGGGATTCCCTCTGGGCCCTGGAGATCCTCTGGGAAGAAGGGTTCCTGTATGACTCGAGCCTTTTCCCCGTCCTCCACGACCGCTACGGGATCCCGGATGCGCCGCGGCGCCCCTTTTACATCCCGGCAGGCAACGGCGACCTGTCAATCCTGCATTCGCCCCCCGAGTACGTGTCCCCTTCCGGGATCGACAAAAATATGCTCGTGGAATTCCCCCTGACGACCTTCCGCGTCCTGGGCAGGAACATAGCCGTCGCCGGCGGCGGTTACCTGCGGCTCTATCCCTACCGCCTGACGCGCTGGGGGATAGACAGGGCATATTCGGAGGGGATCCCCCTGATCATCTACCTGCACCCGTGGGAAATAGACCCGGGCCAGCCGCGCATTAAACAGGCGCCGAGGCTGTCGCGCTTCCGGCATTACACGAACCTCCACAAGACTGAATCCCGCCTCAAACTGCTCCTGAAGGATTATGCTTTTGATTCCTTCAAACGGCGCTGGTTCGACGGGATGCCCGCCTGCAGAATGCCGGGGATAGCGCAGACATTGGGAGCGCCCGGCTTGAAGGGAGCAGAAACAAAATGAAGGCAAAAGCGCTCGCACTCATTCTGCTGACGATCCTGTTTATTCTCCGGTCGCCTGTCTGCCGGGGCCAGGCGCCTCCGCAGGGAACACCGCCTGATACAACCCAGGGCCCGGACCAGAAGCAGGACCAGACGGCCGGCCAGGCCCCCGCGCCCGAACAGCCGGCGCCGTCCCAGCCGGGCGAGGTCCGGACAGATGTTTTCGGCAGGCCGATTTTCACGGATATTGTCCGGGCCGATTACTTGAACCGGGGCTTTGTTTTCTGGCCTCAACTCGACATGATGACTGCGGAGGGATTTCACCTGATCGGCGCCGTCAAAGGGGAATACAGCAGCAACCTGAACCTCACCGATGAAAACAGGCTCGATGATTTTATCACCACGATATCCGCGGGCCTCAGGTACCTCAAGAAATACGGGCCCGCCGGAGTCGACCTGGTTTACCTGCCCGGGTATAACATTTATGCCAAGAACAGCGATCTCAACTACTGGAGCCATTTCGGCACTCTCAACACTTACTACGGACTTAACTCCAGGTGGACCCTGCGGTTGCGGGATTTCCTGATCAGGACCGACGACCCGCTGGAATACGATCCGTTCAGTCCGCTCAACCAGTACTTCCTTTCCACGTCTATGGAGAGGTCCCCCCACCTGCGCAACATAGCCGAGCCGCAGATCGAGTACCGCTTCGGCCCCGACGATTATATCAGCCTCCTTTACAGGAACATGTATTACACCAACGATGACCCCAACATATCCGACGGCATGGAGAACACGGTCAATCCCCGCCTGATGTACTGGTTCAATGTCCATAACGGGGTCCTCCTTGATTATTCCTATACCGCGGCGGAACTCAACTCATCCCCTGACTGGGCGGGCAACGACGTCAGGGCCCGCTATACCTACAGGTTCAACCCGGGCACTTCGGTTTTCGCCGAATATTATTACGCCAACCGGGGTTTCGATCCGCCCAGCCTCAGCTACCGCATCCACTCGCCGACAGTCGGAGGGGAACACGCCTTCAGCCCAACCTTCAACGCATCACTGCAGGCCGGATATTATGTAAAGAACCCCGAGCTGGGAGAGGATGAGTCGTCCTTCGCAGGCAATCTGTTCCTCACGAAGAGAACCGAGTTTACGACCTTCAACCTCGGCCTGATCTGGGGTTTCCGGGAAGAATATTTGACGCCCGAAAACCTGGGTTTCATCGAGTACAGGCGGGCCGAGATCAACATTTCCCGCCAGCTTTCGGCCCGGCTGAGCATGAACCTTCTCGGGCTGGTGGAAAAGGCCGATTACGAATCCGACCGCCGCGACTGGATCTACGGCGCGTGCGCCGGGTTGACATGGAACGCTCTCAAGTGGCTCTCGATATCGCCTGCCCTCTGGTACCGCGACAGGAATTCCAATACCGAAACATTCGACTACCGGGAGTTCCGGGGGACCCTGCGCATAACCGCAATGTATTAAGACAGAAAAGGCAAACCAGATGATCAACATGAGCAAACCTTTCAACATCGATGAGTACAGGGAGATCGCCTTGCGGAGGCTTAAATTCATCATAGTCCCCTTCGCAGCGATCACGCTGCTCGCCGGGGCGTATGCCTGGTTCGCGCCGTCCTATTACGAGGCGAAGACCGTGATCATCGCCTCCCCGCAGCGCATACCCCGTGAGTTCGTGAAAACGACGGTACCATCGCTCATCACGGAGCAGCTCAACACGATTGAGCAGGAGGTGAAAAGCCGCACCAGGCTTGAGCAGATCGTCAAGGAATTCGGCCTGCAGGCCAAGGCGCCGGACGCCAACCTGACGGAACTGGTGGAGTCGCTCCGGACCAATATAACCGTCCAGGTCGCCGCCCGGAGGGCCCGCGACGACACGGGCTCGTACTTTTCCATCGGGTACATCTCGAAAGACCCGGTCCTTGCGGCAAAGATAACGAACCGCCTCTCCGAACTGTTCATCGAGGAAAACCTGAAAATAAGGGAGCAGCAGGCCAGCGGCACCACTGACTTCCTGAAAGACGAACTGGGCGTCACAAGGAGAAAGCTTGAAAGGCAGGAAGATGTGGTCAGCAAATACAAGCGGCAGCACATGGGCGAACTGCCCGAGCAGAAAGAAGTCAACATCCGCATGCTCGACCAGCTGCAGCAGATATTCCAGAGGGTGGGCGAGAACCTGCGCGCCGCCCAGGACAGGCAGATCGTTGTGCAGAAGCAGATAGCCGAGCTGGAGTATCCGGTCAGGATAACCCAGGACGCCAATTCCGACACGGTCATATCGGGGGGCAGGGACGCGGCAAGCGACGCCGCGCTCAAGAGCCAGTATGCCGAACTGAAGAGCAAGTACAGGGAAGGCCACCCGGACCTCAAAAGGATGAAGAAGAAGATAGAGGAAATCGAGGCCACAGCGGAGCTCGATATCAAGAACTCGCCGCGCTACAAGGAATTGACGGACCAGCTTGTCGCCGTGAACCTGGAAATCAGAAGGCTCCGGGACGAAGAAGCGCGGATCAGGGGCGAGATGGAAAAATACCGCGGCCGCATCGAAAGGACGACGGAAAGGGAGCAGGAGCTTGCGGCCCTGACCAGGGAATACCAGAACACCAAGACATTTTACGACGGCATCGTGAACAAGAGCCACGAGGCGCTGCAGGCTGAAAACCTGGAGAAGAGGCAGAAGGGCGAGCAGTTCCGGGTGATCGACCCGGCCGCCACCCCCGAGGTCCCTGTCAGGCCGAAAAGGGATCTCATTTTGCTCGCCGGCATCGTGTTTGGCGCATTGACAGGGCTTGGCCTGGGGTTTCTCCGGGAGCAGATGGACCACTCTTTCCATGACCCCGAGGACGTCGAGATCAGCCTCGGGATAAGGGCCATCGCCAACATCCCCCATTTAAGCGGGCCCTCAAGGGTTTCATCTTGAAGGGCATCATATCAAAGCAGCTTTCCGGGCCGGTCCCGGAAAAGCAAAAAATAAAAGCAAGGAGGCGGAAAAATGAACTTGAGACAGGCTTCACTGTGCCTCGATTGCGACGAGTTGCTTGACTCGGAAATGAGCCATTGCCCGCACTGTTCAAGCACCTACGTGCATCCCCTGGTCAAATTCATAAAGCCCATGCCGGCGATCAAAGTCATAGAGACTACCGGAAAAATTGCGCGCAGCGCCCCGAAAGGAGCGGATGCCGCGCCGAAGGCGGTCCGCAGGAAGATAAAGAAACCTGCGACGCCCGGCAACGGCCGGAACAAGCAATCGGTAATTCCGGCCCCGGTACGCTACATCGGCACACTGCAACAGCACTGCAGTAACACGCAGCAATAGAAATCAGGAAAGGAAAGGGGCGTCATGCTTTACTTGACAGGACCGCCCTTCAAGGCAATGTATCCGCTCGCCGCGGCAGCCGCGGTTGTGTTTTGCCTGGCTGCAACGGCCGTTTCCGGGCCCTCTGAGGACGCGGGCGGCGGCATGACACCCGCCCAATGGAAGGCGATCGCAAAGAAGAAAATCTATTTCGGGCACATGTCCGTCGGTGACAATATGGTTGCCGGGATCCAGGAGATCGTGGCGGCCGGCGGCGGCCGGCTGCAGATCCTGAAAAGCGGCAATGCCCCGGGACTCAGGCCGGCTACCCTCGTGCATTCCGAAATCGGGCACAACAAGGACGCCGTGGCCAAGATTAACGCCTTCGCGAAGATTATCGACGGGGGCCTGGGCAAACAGGTCGATATCGCCCTTTTCAAGTTCTGCTACGTTGATTTCAGCGCGGATACGGATCTCAATTATGTTTTTTCCTGTTACCTGCAGAAAATGGGCGAGCTCGAGCGAAAGTACCCGAAAGTCAAATTCGCGCATGTGACCGTTCCCCTCAGGTCCGTCCAAACCGGGTGGAAGGCCTCGGTGAAAAAGGCAATTTTCCTGCCGGTCAGGGGATACGCGGACAATATAAAGAGGAACGAATACAATGAAATGCTCCGCAGGGAATACGGCGGGAAGGGCCGCCTGTTCGATCTTGCGGAAATCGAATCCACTTATACTGACGGGAGCAGGTCGAAATTCATGAGCCGCAATACTGTTTACTACTCCCTGGCCGCCGATAAATCGGATGACGGGGGACATCTGAACAGCGCCGGCAGGAAAGTCGTGGCGGAAAAATTCCTGATATTCCTCGCGGGCCTGAAATAAGGATAAAACCGGAAAACGAGGAGGGTGAAATGCCTGACAACGGCCTCATCATAACCGAACTTGACCGCGGCAGGATTCCGGTCTGGGAGAAATACGTGAACGACACTCCGCATGCGACTTATTTCCACAGGCATGAGTGGAAGGATATCATCGAGGAGAGTTTCGGTCACAAGACACGCTATCTCATGCTCGCCGAAAACGGCAAGGTGCGGGGCATACTTCCCCTCGTGCACGTCAAAAGCCCCCTGTTCGGCTCCATCCTGTGCTCAATGCCATTCCTGAATTACGGGGGGATCTGCGCCGACGACGAAATGGCGGAGGATATGCTGCTGAAGAAAGCTCAGCTGATCCTGAAGGAAACCGGCGGCGATTACCTGGAACTGCGGCAGGTGAAGAAAGTGGCGGCGGACCTGCCGCACAAGCTTTCAAAAATCAGCCTGTCGGTAGAGCTCAGCCCCGACCCGGAAACCGTCTGGAACAAGTTCGACAGGAAACACCGCTCCAACATCCGCAGGTCGGAGAAGAACGGCTTCGAGATAAAGTTCGGGGGCAAGGAGCTGATGCCTGAATTCTATTCGCTCATGATGAAAGGATGGAAGGAGCACGGCACGCCATTCTATTCCTATAAATTTTTCAGCAATCTGGCGGGCAGGCTCGGCGATTCCATCGGCATCTATATGATCTCGCACGGCGGCATGCCCATAGCGACGGCCATGAACGGCTACTTCAGGGACACCGTCGAGGGCTTGTGGCTCACCCAGCTCCATGAATACTCGAAACTCCAGGCGGGATACGTGCTCTACTGGGAAATGATCCGGCGCTCGTGCGAGATGGGATTCAGGACGTTCAACCTGGGCAGGTCGTCGGCCGACAGCGGCGGGGAGCTTTTCAAAAAGAAATGGAACGCCTCCCCCCGGCAGCTCTACTGGGAATACCTCCTCAACAAGCGCAAGCGGCTTCCGGAACTCAATGTGGATAATCCCCGCTACCAGCTTGCCATGAAGGTCTGGCGCAAGCTGCCCGCCGGGATCACCAACGCCATAGGCCCCCACATAGCCAAGCAGATACCCTGAGCCGGTTATCATACATATTGAGGCGGAAGTCGGCAGGCATGCTGTACAGCAGCGGACTGCTGACCTGCATTGTCAGGGCCCGCTGCCGCGGCCGGGCGCTGGTCCTCATGTACCACCGCGTCACAGCGGACGGCCCGGCGGAAAATCACGGCGGTATATCGGTAACGAGGCCCACCTTTGAAAAGCACCTGCGTTTCCTGAAGAACAACTTCCGGGTCATATCCCCGTCCGAATACCTTGAGCATCTTGACAGGAAAGAGGATTTTGCCGCCGGGAGCGTCCTGCTCACCTTCGACGACGGCTGGAGGGACAATTACGAAAACGCCTATCCGGCGCTGAAGAAGGAGGGCCTCCCCGCAGTCGTGTTCCCGGCTGTGGGTTTCATCGGCAGTTCGGAATTATTCTGGCAGGACAGGCTGCGCCGCTCTTTAGCCGATCTTCGCAGGAACAGTCCGGCGGCAAATCAGGATATTGCCGGCAGGCAGCAAAAGAGGCTCTTCAGGATCTGTCCTTCAGCCGAGTTGCGGCGGGTGCTGGATGCAGACGAGCGCAAGCTGGAATCCGCGATAAATTCGTGCGTCGCGGCATTCAAGAAAAAACCCTGCGAAGATGCCGAACGGCTGATTGCAACCCTGGAAAGGCTCACGGGCAAGGTCCCCCGGCCCGTTCAAAGGAATTTCCTGAGCTGGCTTGAATTGACGGAAATGTCCGAAAACGGCATCGACATCGGCTCTCACGGCATCAGGCACACGATACTGACCTCGATAAGCGATAAGGGCAGGCTCGCCCGCGAGATCGTCGGGTCCCGGGAAATACTGGAATTCGGGCTGCGCCGGAAAGTGCGCCTGTTCAGCTATCCCAACGGCGATTACAACCGGGTGATCTCGGGCGCGGTGCACCGCAGCGGCTACTGTGCGGCATTCGGGACAGTCCCGGGGGCCAATGCCTGCACGGACAACCCCTACGGAATGAAAAGAATCAACATCCATGAAGATATGACCGGCACGGCGCCCCTCTTCCTGGCCCGCGTCGCCGGACTGTGGTGAACCCATGAGTTATCCGACAGTGCTTGTCCTGGACGGGAACAGCAGGGCCGGACTGGCCGTTGCCAGGTCCCTGGGAAGGCAGAACTGCCGGGTCATCACAGCCGCCGAAAAGCACCCCTCGCTCGCCTCCTGCTCCCGCTTCAGCTCCGGCTGGTTCAAGTACCCCGACCCATATGCCGGGAGCGCCGCCTTCATCGAGAGTGTCTTCAATGCCGTCAAGACGGTCAGGGCCGACATCCTGATGCCGGCCGCCGAACTGAGCACCCTGCTCGTCGCAAAAAACAAGGAGAGGTTCGAGGGATACTGCAGGGTTCCCCTGCCCGCTTACGGGCCGGCATCCCGCGCCGCGGACAAGGGCCACGTGCTCAAGCTGGCCGAATCCCTCGGGATACCGGTACCGGAGACGAAAATACTGACAGACCCCCCCGGCAGCGGTGATCTTGAGGACCTCCTGCAGGCCTCGTCCTATCCCCTCGTCGTCAAGCCTTGCCGCTCCTGCGTCAGGATTGATGGCGGCAGCGCGTGGCGCAAGGCCAGGGTCCGTTATGCCGGCGGGCCCGCGGAGCTTGATTCCGTCCTGAAGCAAGCGGCCGCGCAAAACGAGTATCCACTGCTCCTCCAGGAAAAGGTCCGGGGGGAAGGCGTCGGGGTCTTTCTCCTCCTGGTCAGGGGCCGGCCCGCCGCCGTTTTCAGCCACCGGCGGCTGCGGGAAAAGCCGCCGTCCGGGGGCGTCAGCGTCCTGAGGGAAAGCATTGCGCCGGACCCCGAACTGCTGGACCATTCGATCCGCCTGATGAGAGCGCTCGACTGGGAGGGAGTCGCCATGGTGGAATTCAAGAAGGACGAGGCAGCGGGCGGTTTCAAACTGATGGAAGTCAACGGCAGGTTCTGGGGCTCGCTCCAGCTCGCGATCAACGCCGGCGTCGATTTCCCCGCGCTGCTGGCGAAAACGGCCATGGGGATGAATATTGAGCCCGTGACGAAATACAGGGTCGGGGCCCGGCTGCGCTGGCTCTGGGGCGATGTGGACTCGCTGATCAGCGTCCTGAAAGCGAAGCCCGCCGCCGGCGCCGGAGACCCGGCCGGCGCGGCCGCCGGACATGCACCGGCTCTGGGTCCTGCAAAAGCCGCCTCAGGTCCCGCAGGCGTCCCGGCGGCCGCCAAGTTCAAAGCCGTTATGGACTTCCTGAAATGCAGCGGGCGGGACCTCAAATACGAGGTTTACGACCGCGAAGACCCGAAGCCATGGCTGCACGAAACAAAGGAATGGCTCATGGGCCGGACATGACGCCGGACTATACGGCAGATAATGTGCGAAGCGGAGCCGGGCCTTCATGGAGCGAGGGTCTGTTCCACATCCACTCCCGTTTCTCGTCCGACGGGAAACTCAGCCTGGCCGAGTTGAAAGCGGAGTGCCTCGCCAGGGGCCTGCAATTCATGGTTGTCACGGACCATGCGGAGGACATGGTCCCCGCGGAGTTGCAAAGATACGTGTCTCAATGCCGCGCTCTTACGGACGGCGATTTCCTGGCGGTGCCCGGCCTCGAGTTCCGGGTCCCGGGAAACGAGGACATCCACCTGCTCGTCGCGGGCTGGGATTCGTCCCCTGGAAATGGCCCTGCCTGCGAAATACTTGCAGGGGCCATGAGCGTCCGCAACGGCAGCCTCGTCGTCCTCGCTCATCCCTTTAAAGCAAAATCCTGCTGGCCTCCTCATATCGAACAGGCGCTTGATGGAGTGGAAATCTGGAACGCCTCGTGCGACAGCCGTTACCTGCCCGATCACCGGGCCGTCCGTGCTTACCTGCGCTTCAAGTCAAGGAATCCAGGGCTCGTCGGGATCGGCGGCCTCGACCTGCACGACAGGTCCGGATTTCGCGGAGTGCGCGTCCGGGTGAAAGGGCGGTGCTCCGTTACGCCGGATTTGATAAAACGGATCCGGGCCGGGGAATTTGAAACGGCGGGCCCCTGCCTGAAAGTGCGGTCTTCGCCGGAATACGGGAACATGGCCCTCGCCCTGCTTTCCGCGGGTCGTGCGGCGCTCATCGCGGCAGACAGGGTCCTGTCAGCCGCGCGGGGCGGAAAGAAAACCCGATGATCGAACTCGCAGCACAAATCATATTCTGGGGCGGGACCGCATTCATATTTTATTCCTACGCAGGATACCCGATCATCCTTTATCTGCTTCCGAAATCCGATTGCCGGGAGACTGTCGCGCCGCCCGGGCCACCGGGCTTGCCGCCGGTGTCTATCATCATCCCGGTCCACAATGAAGAGCGGGTCATCCGGGAAAAGATTGAGAACACCCTTGCCCTCGATTACCCGGAGAACAGGCGCGAGATCATCATCGTTTCAGACGGTTCGACGGACCAGACATCCCCAATCGCCAGGGAATTTAACGGGCGAATCCAGTTTTACGATCTGCTGGAGCGCAACGGAAAGGCTGCGGCCCTGAATGTCGGACTGAGGATGGCCGCCCCCACGCCCGGAGGGATCATCGTCTTTTCCGATGCTTCGATAATGCTGGCCCGCAACGCCCTGATGAAGATAGTCCGGAAATTCGCCGACGTACGCATCGGCTGCATCTCCGGCGAGGACAAGATAGAGGGGGGCGGCAACGAGGGGCTTTACGGCAGATACGAGATGTTCATCCGCAACCTGGAAAGCCGCAGCGGCTCCATCGTCGGCGCAAGCGGTTGCTTTTACGCCCAGCGCCGGGAGCTCTGCAAGCCGTTCCCGCCGGGGATGGCCCCGGACTTCTTCTCGGTCCTGGCGACAGTCTCGCGCGGGTTCCGCGCCGTGACGGAACCTTCCGCGGTTGGGTTCATGAAAGAGCCCGGCGAGGCCCGGGCGTCCTTCGAAAGGAAAGTGAGGACGCTCCTGAGGGGGATCACCACCCT
Organism: Syntrophaceae bacterium; assembly: GCA_039680225.1. Taxonomy (GTDB): domain Bacteria; phylum Desulfobacterota; class Syntrophia; order Syntrophales; family UBA4778; genus JBDKTK01. The sequence continues at coordinate 3,804 of JBDKTK010000212.1, read as the reverse complement.
GATGCATTTCAAGAAGGTCCTCAACCCGCTGCGTTTCGGGCTCTTCTCATTCCGCGTCATCAGCCATAAACTCATGCGCTGGTCCGCCGGGATCGTCCTCGTCCTGATATTCGCCTCCAGCCTGGTCCTCTCGGGGCTGCCGCTGTACCGCGCCGCCCTCTTTTTACAGATCGTCTTCTACACCTGTGCGGCCTTAGGCCTGCTGGGCATCTCCGGCGCGGCATTCAGGATTCCGCTGTTCTTTATCATGATCAATGTCTCGGCGCTCATTGCCTGGTTCAAGTATTTCACCGGCGTCAGGCAGGAGCTGTGGGAGCCTTCAAAACGATGAGAGAGCACCCTTTCTTTTTCAGCAGGAACGGGACGCGCCTCTTCGGCATGCTTTATGATTGCCAGAGCCGCAGGGACCGTTTGAATTCGGGGGGATTCGTCCTGTGCCCGCCGTTTGCCGAGGAAAAGCTGTGGAGCCACCGCGTATACGTGAGTCTCGCAAGGGCCCTTTGCGAGCGCGGCTACAACGTCCTGCGTTTCGACTATACGGGGAGCGGCGACAGCGAGGGCGATTTTGAATCATGCACCCTGGAGACATATCTTGCCGATATCAGGACGGCCCTCCGGGAGCTGAAAGAGGCGGCAGGGATTGAAAAGGCCGGCCTCATGGGCCTGCGCTTCGGGGCGACTCTTGCGCTGCTGGCAGCATCGTCCCTCGAAAACTGCGCCAACCGGCAGGAAGAAAAAACCGGGCCCCTCGTCCTCTGGGAGCCGGTCCTCGACGGGTCCGAGTATGTCCGCGAGCTGTTGAAGGTCAACCTGGCGACCCAGGCCGCCGTCTACCGGAAGATCCGGCACACCACTGCAGACCTCGTCCGCCTGATGGAGGGGGGGGCAACGGTCAACGTGGACGGCTACGAACTGAACTACAGGCTCTACCTGGACATGATCGGGATCAACCTCCTGGACGGCAATACGCGGTACCACGGCCGGACTCTGGCTGTGCGGATTGATTACGGCCCCGGGGGACGGGAAAAGAACGGGGCCGCATCGCGTTTCGAGCGCCTCGCGAGCGTGCTGGGCGACTGCGAAATTGCCGGCGTCCCCGAAAGCCCGTTCTGGAAAGAACTCCCCAGGTTCTGCACGGAATCCCGGACCCTCAACCAGGTAACGCTCAATTGGCTCAAATAACTGTCCCGCATGGAACGCGCCCGGCCGCCCGGCCCGCCGGTCCGCAAGCTGTGACCTTCCCCAACCGCGACAGGCTCAGGCTTTTCGGGATCCTCCATCTGCCTCAGGGCCCCTGCAACAGGACGGGAATAATCCTGCTTTGCCCGGGCGTTAAAAATCGCGTTGCGCCGCAGCGGCTCTACGTCAAAATGGCAAAGCGGTTCTGCTCCCTGGGGTTCGCCGTGCTGCGCTTCGATTTCCACGGCATCGGGGATTCAGAGGGTAAAATCGAAGAAGAGCTTGCGGCCGATTTCTACGGGACGGTCCAGGCCGGCCGCTATATCGACGATACATTGGCCGCCATGGATTGGATGCAGGCAGATTCGGGCATGGACAGTTTCATCATCGCCGGCCTGTGCGGCGGGGCCATAACGGGTTTACTGGCAGGCGCCCGGGACAGGCGCATCCGCGGCCTGCTGGCCCTCGGTATCCCGGTAATCATCAACGGCAAGGGCTTCGACCCCGCGAAATATATTACCCGGGGACAGCTCGACAGGATACGCGGGAAATACATCGCGAAGCTGGGCGATGCATCGTCCTGGATGAGACTCATCACGCTGCGGAGCGATTACCGGAAAATTTTCAAATCGCTGTGCGCCCCGCTCCTGCACTCTGTGAATAAAAAGGACCTTCCCGAAAAGAAAACAGATAAGAAAATAAATGATTCCGCCGGAGGCGCCGCCGGCAACCTCAACCCGCTCTTCCGCCCCGCTTTCGAGCAGATGCTGGAAAGCGGCAGGAGGGTTATTTTTATTTTCAGCGGCTCCGACAGGCTCCAGTGGGAATTCGAGGAGAAATTCGCGGCGGATTACGATATGGGGCAATGGCAGGGAATGTTCCGGAAGCACACGATACCGGAGGCGAACCACGTCTTGTCATTCACCCAGTGGCAGGAGGCCATGCTCGACATCGCCTGCGACTGGCTGAAACCGTATATGGAGGCGGATAAGGAGATGCATGCACGCGCGCAGCATTCTTTCTAACTTCGGCTGGGTGGGGCTGACGGTCTATTCGGAAAGGGCCCTGGGGTTCCTTACAACCCTTATCCTGGCAAAGTATGTCGCCCCCCAGGACTTCGGGATTATCGCGCTGGCGTCCATCCTGATCGAGATACTCATGATGTTCAAGGACCTGGGGATCAACCAGGCCCTGATCTTCCAGCGCGAGGACATCGGGAAGACAAGCGTCACCGCATTCTGGGTCATGGCGGGCTACAACGCCGTGCTGTTCGGCCTGGCGTGTCTCGCCGCGCCGTTCGCGGCAAAGTTTTACAACAACCCCGTGATCATGCCGGTCGCCATCCTGCTGTCTTCCACGATGGTGTGGGACTCGCTCAGGGCCATCCCGGTCACGCTCCTCACAAAGGAGATGAGGTTCAGGAAACTGCTCGTCCCGGAGGCCGTCCCCATGCTGGGCGCCTCGATAGTGAGCATCGTCATGGCCGTCAACGGGATGGGCGTCTGGAGCCTGGTCGCGCGCACGCTGCTCATCAGCATCGGCAGGCTCGGCCTGATCTGGAGGTTCACCGATTTCCGGCCGGCCTTCGAGTTCAGCATGCCCCACGCCAGGCAGCTCTTTTCCTACGGCAAATACATCATGGGCTCGTCCCTGCTGCTGGTGGTCATGTACAACATCGATAAATTCTACGTCAGCAGATGGGCGGGCCTGACCGCCCTCGGGTTTTACGAACTGGCGACGAGGATCGCCAAGATACCGATCTCGGAACTGAGCCACCTGGTCGGGTACGTCACTTTCCCGGCGTTTTCAAAAATGAACCGCGACCTGGAGATGGTCCGGAACGCTTTCCTGTCCACGATCAGGTACACCGGCATCCTGAGCATCCCTCTGAGCCTGGGGCTGGCGATATTCGGCCCCCTTCTCATCGCGGGCCTTTACGGGCCGAAATGGGCGCCCATGGGCGTTCCCCTGCAGCTGCTGTGCCTCTACGGCCTGTTCCGTTCCATAAGCTCGATCATCCATGACGCCTTCAAGGCGATGGGGCGCCCGGACGCGATGCAGAAATACATATTCATGAGGCTCGCCGCCATCGGGCTGCTGGGGATCCCCGCCCTGTATTACGGAGGCCTGGAAGGCATCTGCCTGCTGATCGCCGCGACCCATTTCACGGTCATGCTGCTTGAGCTGCGGATTATCGCATCGATATTTTCCACCACTGCCATGCAGATATTGAAGCCGGTCTGTTTCCCGCTGGCCGTTTCCCTCACCCTGATCCCGGCGGCATATTTCACGGTAACCAGCTACTGGGGCAATCCCGGACTGTTCGGGATAACCGCAGGCATCCTGGCTTCGGCTGTTTTCTATATCGCCGCGATAAGCGTCTTCGACATGCTCTTCGTCGGCGATTTGCGGAAGCTTGCCGCAGCGCGCCAAAAGGCTTAAATGTCTTCTTCCGCTATCGGATATCCCGCGCCGGAATTTATCAAGCGCCTTTACCGCCAGTTTTACTACGGCCGGCCTGTCCGCGGCAGGGCCGGCGCGCTCCGGATACTTTATGCCCGCCTCAGATACGACTGCTATATCTCGCTGCGGTCCGATATCCAGTACATGGACAGGATCGAGTTC
>JBDKTK010000211.1:0-5109 GCA_039680225.1 Syntrophaceae bacterium | reverse complement strand
GCCATGGTAAATGCGGCTGATGTGTCGGCCGGAGGTGTTCGGAATCTTGATGGATTTCTTTAGACCCTCACCGCTGTCCCTGAGGTTCGTCCCGGGATATGGCCTCGAGGATTTTCAGCTTGAGCGGCTCGGAATCCATCTCTTTGTTCAGGCAGGCCTCGAAGTCGAAGATGCCGAGCACTTTGGTTTTGCGAACGAAAACTGTTTCAAGGATTATTTCTCGCCTCCCGGAATCTTCATTTTGAATTTCGGGTGACATTCGAGACAGTAAACACTGGAAGCGCTGTGTTCTTTATGGCAGACAGTGCACGCGATATCGCCCAGGTGCGATTTGTGCGGATTGCGGTCCGGGAAATCCTTCGGTTCCGATTTCTTCGCCAGTTTCTCCATCGGGCCATGGCACTCCAGGCAGCGCTGGTTCTCCACCGTGCTGTCGAGCTTCGGAGCTCCTTTTCCGTGGCAGCCTGCGCAGTCGACCTTTCCGGCATGGTGAAATTGTTGAGGCGAGGCAGCCATTTCTGCCTGTTCAGCCGCCTCGACCGTACGATTGCCGGCCACGAAATAGGACAGGCACAACAGGGCGGCCATGACCAGAACGGATAAAAAGATTTTTTTCATGTTTGATCCTCCTTGCTGGAAAGAAAGGGGTTCATGGCCCGCCATGAACCCCTTTCGGGTTAGGCTATCGGCTTTTACTTGGCCGCATTGACACCGGCGATCCGGCCGAAGACCACGCAATCGGTCGTAGCATTTCCACCCAGCCTGTTTGAGCCGTGGATGCCTCCTGTTGCCTCTCCAGCTGCGTAAAGCCCCGGTATGAGAGAGCCGAATACATCGATAACTTGGGCGTTCTTGTTGATTCGCACGCCGCCCATGGTGTGATGCACTGCAGGCCATTGCGCCACTGCGTAGAACGGCCCCTTGTCCAGGGGAAGCATGAGCTTCGACATTGGCTTGTTAAAATCGGGATCCTTGCCATCCTGTATATAGCGGTTGTGATCGGCCACTGTTTTTTCGAGCGCGTCGGCGGGAATTCCTATCTTTTTTGCAAGCTCTCCGAGCGTGTCCGCAATGACATATCTCCCTTTTTTCACGCCCGCTTCTATGGCCTCGGGTTTCCAGGCTATGCGAGACACCATTGCAGGGTTGAAAATGGTATATGTCGGCTTCATGTTAGGTCCGAGGTTGATCTGGGCAAAGGTGCAGACATCCCGGCGCTCCATTTCACTGACAAAACGTTTCCCGAGTTTACTCACGTAAATGCCGCCAGCGCCAGGGGCGGCGAAAGGCAATAAAGCAGGGTTGTCAAGGGTGCCGGACTCCGATTCAGCAAAAGGATAACACTGGATAAAATTCAGATGTAACGTATCCGCCCCTATGGCCTGTGCATACCGTGTCATCTCACCTGTCGCGCCTTTTTGGTTGGTGCAGTTGAATCCCTCCACCAGTCTGGGGAAGTGCTCCATCCGCATCTTGATATCCTGACTAAAGCCCCCGGAGGCAAGGATGACGGCTTTCTTCGCTGCTATATTCAAAACCTTCTTGCCCCTTTTTACTTCAACCCCAAGGACCGGACTTTTCGGATCGGCATCTTTGCGCCAAATCCAGGTAACCTGAGAATTGAGGGCCATCTTTACTCCGCGTTTCTCCGCAATCTTTCTCAACGCATCCACATAGTCTTTGCCTATGCTGTTAGTCGAATAATGCGAACGGTAGGCGGTATGTCCACCACCCGTGCTCAATGCGTCTCGAAGCTGAAGGCCCCCTTCGTCGATCATCCAGTTAAGGGCAGCGGGCGCACCGTTCACGAGGATCTCCACAAGCTCCTCTATGTTGTAATAATCGCCGCCTTTTAAGTTATCGTTGAAGTGCTGTTTCGGACTATCGTCGCCAAGGTTCAATTTCTTGCGAAGGTGAAACTCGTCATCCCAGGCATTGTAGACTCCGCCGTTAATGATCGAGTTTCCGCCGTATATGGGCATTTTTTCGAGGATAACGACCTTCGCCCCGGCCCCGGCGGCCTCCGCAGCGGCAGCGTGCCCCGCAAACCCTGAGCCTATAACAACCACGTCCCATGTCTCATCCCACTTCTCGGGAAATTTCTTGATCATTGCTTCAGCCGACCCGGGTATTGCAAGGTTAAGGGCTATTCCCCCACCGGCTGCCACGGCGCCTACGGCAAAAGCGCCTTTCAAAAAGGAACGGCGGTTCAGATTGCCGCTTTTATTGTCCATTTCAATCCCGTTATTATCATTCGATTTCATGATGAACGATCCTCCCAAGATAAAGTTGGTGTAATAAACCCCTGTTCCAACACCAGATGGTCATCACCCTCATTGGTTTTAGCACCAAATAAAAAGGACAGGCAGGGTGATAAAAAAGGTAAATATCGGGTAATATTATATACCCGATAAAGGCTGGATTGATTGAAAACTGGCCGGTTAGTTTGGGCCGGAAGGTTTATGTCCGCGGCGGCTCATCGGCCGCATTGACACCGGCAATGCGGCCGAAAATGAGGCATTCGGGAATGGCATTGCTCCCCAGGCGGCTGGCACCGTGAATTCCGCCTGCAATTTCCCCTGCCGCATAAAAGCGGCCGATGGGCTGATGGCTTTCAATCCCGATAACCTGTGCTCGGGAGTTGATCTGGATCCCGCCCATGCAGTGATGGACCTTCGGGGTCAGGCGGATTGAATAGTAGGGCGGGCGTTTCATGGGTGCGAGGTCTTTCGGCAGTGGTTTCCCGAATATGTCTTCCATCCCTTTCTCGATATTTAAATTGTAGGAGGCGATAGTTTCCAGAAGGGGTGCCAGGGGCACCTGGTTCGCAGAGGCCAGTTCCTCGATGGAGCCGTATTTCTTTACGACCCCCCGCTTCAGACATTGGGCCAGGGTCGAGGCGTGGCTCACACCTTCCTGGTCGACTATGGCGATGGATTCCCTTTTCAATCTCAGCAAGGAGTCCACGAGGATCTTCCGGTCCGACTGCTCGTTTATAAAGCGCGTGCCTGTCCTCAGGTCTATGAGTATGCCGTAGGGAAAGCCCGCCAGTATTGAAAACAGGGAACCGACTCCGAAGCCTTCTTCGTCGCGCGAAGCCCAGGGTCCGAGCTGGATCATCGAGAGCTGAACAGGGGTGGCCCCGGCCCTCAGGGCTGCTATGAGGCTTTCGGCAGTCGCGCCCCGGTGGTTTGTACTTTCAAAGTCTGCAGTCAGCATGGGGTTCTGTATGGACCTGAATTCCTTGTCCTGGCTGAATCCACCAGTGGCAAGGACGACGGCCCTCCTCGCGCGGATGCGTGTGCGCCTGCCGCTCTCGCGGTTGGGGAAAATATGGTCTTCCAGGATTTCAATGCCTTCAATGGTGCCGCTTCCGTCGGCAATGAATCGCGTGAGGCAGGCCTTCAGCTGGATAAGGATGTTCATTTCCCGGCATTTCGCCAGCATGGGCTTTATAATACCCGAACCGGACGCGTTTGCCGAGATGTATGTCCTGGGCACCGAATGCCCTCCCACCCAGCTCAAGATCGGCTCGTACTTCGCTCCCAGTTCATGGATGGTCCAAAGGAGCGCTTCAGTCGACTTTTCGGCGACAATGCGGGCCAGTTCCGGGTAATTGAATTTAAGCCCTCCGGCGAGCATGTCTGACAGCATCAGCTCGGGCGAGTCCTTTATCCCTTGTTGGGTCTGCAGGGGAGAGCCCGCCGCAGCCACCATGCCCCCGCTGATAGAAGAATTGCCCCCCGGCACTGGCATTTTTTCCAAGACAATAACTTTATTGCATATTTTGCGCGCTTCGATCGCCGCCGCGAGGCCGGCAAAACCTGAACCAATTATGACAACGTCATATTCCTTGTCCCACATGGCTAATGCTCCCGCTTCCCCATAAATTTACCAATGGCCTTGGGCCTTGTTTTTGCTCTTCACAATATCCGGTTGATCAGGTGCGCGTGCAGGTTCAATTTCTTGCCGTTCAGACCAAGCTTTTTCCGGATATTCTTGCGATGCGTCTGGATCGTGTCGAACGAAAGCTTCAGGGCCTCGCAGATGTCCTTGCTTGAACATCCCGCCTGGATGAGGCGGCAGACCTCGATTTCGGTTCTTGTAAGTTTCAGCAGGTTCCCATCAAGCTCCCTTTCAAATCCCGCCGTCAGGGAGAGAAGCTGCTGTTCGAGGAGCCCGAGATAACTTTTCCGGACGTTGTCGTCCGCCGCTTTCTCGATTTTCTTCACGCTGGGCAAAAGGGACGTCCTGATTTTCGACGCCACCCTGTTTTCCAGGTCCTTCCTGTCCTGTTCGATGCTTTTCAACACTGTCTTCAGCGTCAGGTTCATCTCTTCAGTCTGCTGTTTTTCCTGGCGCAACTGCCGCTCAAGGATTTTCTGGTTCGTATCGTCCTGCACGATTATCGGCCAGTACCTTTTCCCGTCCAAGTCGCTCCGGGTCACCGTGACCGTGGCCGGGAAAGTTTTGCCATCCACGTACATGCCGGTTATTTCGGCACTCATCCTTTGACCTTCGATCAATTCATCAAAGAAACCCGCAAGTGTCCGAGCCCCGGGGCCGTCAGTGAGGGCCCTAATGTCAGCGCCGATAAGGTTCCTCTCCAGCAAGCCGAATATCTCGCTAGCCCTCTGGTTTGCCTTGACGATTTCCATGTCCTCATCCACCAGCAGAATGCCTTCTCCCACGGACACAAAGATAGCATAAAGAAATTTTTCCGATGTCGCCAGGGCCATGGGGCTTTGCAGGCCTCCAAAGCGGCGTCCGTACCCGGCAATAACGGAATTTTCCCATTCGCTGACAGCCGCAAGCTCCGCATTATCCATGATCATCCGCAACTGAAACGCGACGGCCGACCTTGTTTCCGGTGCAATGTCCAGATTTGAAATGGTGTGTTCAAGGCAACAGATCATTAACTTGAGAGACGCGAGAAATACTTCTAGCGTAATGCCGCTCTCTCCTCCTGGGAAAGCCCATTCCCGGGCAGACCCGTACGGGCGAAACAGCGGCCCCTGGTCATTGGCTTCCATCGCGTCCATCACCTTGCCGAAAATCATTGTAAAGTATTTCCGGTCCAAGGAGGCATTGCACAGGTAACCCGTGTCC
>JBDKTK010000210.1:0-4757 GCA_039680225.1 Syntrophaceae bacterium | reverse complement strand
GCGGCCTTTTTAGCCTCGAACCCAACCAGTATCAGAGTCGGCATGAGCAGAAATCCCGGGCCCACACCCAACAATCCCGAAAGGATTGAAATCGGCACGGCAAGGACAAGCGCAGTCGAAAACCCCTCTTTGCCGGGCCGCTCCTTTACCGGCCGAAAGAGCCTGTAGGAGAGGTACAATACCGAGCCCAGGTACAAGAACCAGATCGCAAGCTGGGGTGTTGACTGGGCCAGCCATGCGCCAAATGGGGCGGAAATTGTTGTTACTGCTGCAAGAATCAGCGCCCGGCGCCATTCAACGTAGCCGCTTCGGGCAAAACCAAGCGTGGCAAAAAGCCCGGTTATCCCGTTCAGTACGAGGCTCAACGGTTGTACCTGGTGGACGAGGTCCGGCAGAAATAAACCCAAAAAGGGAACCGCCGCGAAAGCTACACCAAGTCCAAGCATCCCGGAAGCTATGGCAAGAACGAAGAGCCCTGTCGCAATAATTAGAAGAAGAGAAGTCATAGGTATTGACAACCTCGATTCGGTTTAGGGAATAAAAAACACCGCAATGGATTCTATTTCTTTCCTCTAATCATGTCCCGGTCAGCGCCGGTAGCCCTTTTAACCACCTCCTGTATAGAAGCGTCTTTTTCCAACCAGTATCTTAAATTGCCCAGCATGGATGCGGCATAAGGATTTTTTCCCTCTGCAAGCCTGTAATTCACCCATAAGCTCTCCTTTGTCGAGGCAACCAGGCCCGCTTCCTCCAGCTGTTTTAAATGCTTGGAAACTGTGGGCTGGGCAATTTCTAATGCATCCTGTATCTCGCAAACGCACAAGGGGCGATTCTGGAGTATTTTTAGAATTTTTACCCTGTTGGGATCGGAAAGCGCCTTAGTCACTAGAATGAATTCTTTCACAATAATTCTCCTATATTTCCAGTTGGAAATATGAAGTGATCATAATTGACAATAATATCTGTGTCAAATAAAAAGTATGCCAAAATAAGGAAAGAAATATATATAGTCCATACTATGCAAATCCCCCTCTGATAAGAAATATCTTGACAACCGTAAGTGGCAGGATTAGGAATATATTCGATTTTGGCAATATATTAGATTGGAACTCCTCTATTCACACCGTAGGGACTCCTAATCTGATCAGGCAAAGATAATAGCTTAGCTGATGTACGTTTGAGTGCAGTTGCCGAAATACATAAAAACAGGAGAAGAAAATCACATATGATCCAAGCTTTTGCCGACTGGCTGACATACGAAGTGTTCGGAATATCCGCAACGACTCATCTTGGTTCAGCAGTTGACTTTTTTATTTACGATACCATTAAGATAATCCTGATGCTCACGGTCATTATTTTCATAGTGGCCCTGATCAGGAGTTTTTTTCCGCCCGAAAAGGTCTGGAAACTGCTGGCAAAAAGGAATGAATTCGTTGGCAATATATTTGCATCCCTCCTGGGAATCGTGACGCCATTTTGCTCATGCTCGGCGGTCCCGGTATTCATCGGCTTTCTGGAATCGGGAGTGCCTCTTGGAGTGACCCTCTCATTTCTTATCGCCTCGCCGATGATCAACGAAGTGGCCCTTGTCCTTCTCTGGGGACTGTTTGGGGCCAAGGTGGCTCTGATATACATAGGGACCGGGCTTGCTGTGGCGATTACAGCGGGAATTATCCTGGGGCGGATTCCCGCTGTAGAAAGGATGGTGGAGGATTACGTCTGGGAGATCAGGATGGGAGAGGTCGTAATACCTGAATACACGTGGAAGGACCGGCTTTCAATAGCCGCGGAGCACACAAAGGACATCCTCAGGAGGGTTGCGGTATATGTGGTAATCGGCATCGGAGTCGGGGCGCTCATTCACGGGTATGCGCCGATTGAACTCGTTGCAAAATACGCCGGCCGGGACAACCCTCTGGCTGTGCCTCTGGCGGTAATCATCGCAATTCCATTGTATTCCAATGCGGCAGGGACAATCCCTATTGTCCAGGCGCTGATGGGAAAAGGAATGCCGCTCGGGACCGTGCTTGCCTTCATGATGGCCATTACGGCAATTTCATTCCCGGAGATGGTGATCCTCAGGAAGGTTTTAAAGATAAAGCTGCTGGTTATCTTCGCTGCCCTTTTGACGGTTGCAATAATAATCGTGGGTTATTTATTTAATGCCATAATCTAGAAGGAAGGAGGCGTCTATGGAAATCAGCATTCTCGGGCCGGGTTGCAGCAGCTGCGGGAAACTCGAAGAGGAAGTCAGGAAGGTCTTGAAATCAGCGGGTGTGAGTGCGGAAGTGAAAAAAGTGACCGAAATTAAACAAATTTTGAACTCAGGGGTAATGCGCACCCCGGGGCTGGCTATCAACGGTAAGGTGAAGTCGTTCGGGAGGATACCTAAAGCCGAGGAGATTAAAAAGTGGATAGAAGAGGCAGAATAAGTCCATAATACAGGGTCAGAAAGGAGAGGGTCCATGAAAATTGAGATTTGCGGACCGGGGTGCCAGCGCTGTGTGGCCTGCGAGCGAAACGTCATTGAAGCCTGCGCGGAACTCGATCTGGCATGCGAGGTAAGCCATATTTATGATGTTAAAAAATTCGCACAGCTGGGCGTCAAAATGACCCCGGCGGTAATCGTCGACGGTAAAATCGTGGTTTCCGGGAAAGTGCCGACGATTGAGGAACTAAAAAAGATTCTGGGAGGGGAAAAGAAATGACGTCGGAAAAAAGCAAACCCATGGTCCTCCCCTGCGCGGGGGCGGCCAATGTCGGCCAGCTCTCGAATCAGGCTGCCCTGGAGCTGGTGAGCGAGGGTTATTGCCGGCCGTTCTGCCTGGCTGCGGTCGGCGCCCATAAGAAGGGATACGTCAGGGCCGCCAGGGAAGCGGAAATGAGGATTGTGATCGACGGCTGCAATGTGGGTTGTGCAAAGGGCATCCTGGAGCAGGAAAATATCTCCCCGGACATTTACATCGTCATTGCGGACCTCGGCATAGAGAAGGCAATGGTCCCGATCAAGGCCGAAGACGTGGAAAAGGTGAAGGACGCCGTCAAGTCCGGATCGAATATGAAGCCATCGGCTGCCGCAGCCGCATCGGACTGCTGCCTGGAATCAGACAAATAAAACCGGAAACAGGTGAAAATGAAAAACAGATCTGAAACAGCTTCGGAAAAATTCCTGAGCGGATACAACTGAGCGCAATCGATACTCTACGCTTTCCGGGAAGAAGGCGGACTTACAGAGGACATGGCCCTGAAGATCGCCTGCGGGCTGGGAGCGGGCATGGCTCGCAAGGGGGAGGTGTGCGGCGCTGTCACGGGCGGCATCCTTGTCCTCGGATTGCGACATGGAAGAGGCGAAAAGGATGAGAAAACGGCTATGGAACTGACCTATTCGAAAACAAGGGAATTGATGGACCTTTTCGCAGCCCGGCGCGGAACTGTCATTTGCCGTCAACTGCTCAACGGCTGTGAGCTGACTACCGAAGAAGGGCAGAGGCAGTTCAAAGACAGCGACTTGCTTCACAAGGTCTGCAATCGCTGTGTCCTGAGCGTTGCGGAGATACTGGAAGAAATCAAATGACCACGGGCCGGGACCGTGAGACATATTAAGTGAAAAGGTGAATATTCTCTGTCAGGAGTATACTTTTACTCCTGTATCCACTTTAACAGTCTTTTGCGAATCTCATCCCTGATATTTCTCACTTTTGCAAGCTTTTCACTTTCTGTTCCGGTCACCTTTGAAGGATCATCAAAGCTCCAGTTGATGACCTGTGAGCCAGGGAATACCGGACAGGCCATGGCCGCCGGGTCGCAGACGGTGACTATAATGTCAAACCTTTCCCCGCCGGCAAAGAGATCGTCGACGCTTTTAGTTTTGTTCCCTGAAATATCTATCCCGGCTTCCTCCATGACTTTTACGGCGAGGGGGTTGAGAGTTCCCGGGTCAATACCGGCGCTTTTCACCTCGAATCGTTCCGGGGCAAGGGCTTTCAGAAAAGCCTCGGCGATCTGGCTCCTGGCGCTGTTATGCTCGCAGACAAATAGAACCTTTAATTTTGCGGTCATAGTATTTCTCATTTTTTGGGATAAACTGCTTTAAGGTGCTTTGATTTTGTTTTTTCTTATTTTAGCGATTATATAACGGACACGCAAAAGATAACCAATTCCGAACAGCATGACAAAGCCGGAATGGGCGGCATTGAAATAAAGCATCTCGCCCCGCACGCCGGAGAAGAGTGTTATCCAGAAGAAAGGGCAGAAGAACCCGACGAGGATGATGGCCCAGCCGATCCTCGCCTGGACAGCCAGCTTGCTTTCAATATCCGACACAGGAGCGGCCGGGGCAGTCCCTTTGAAAGAGTGATAAGTCTTCTTCCCGAGCATCGTGTAGGGACAGGCGGACCAGAGCATTATCAAGAATTGTTTGACAGTATTCATCGGTTTCAGCTTCCTGAATCAAAATCGCTGTATTCTTTCGCGCATCAGGCGAAATATGTCAAATTTAATTTTCCCAATACCTGCTGGAGCAACTACCGGCCGAACGTGATCAGCACTTCATAGCATTCCCCCGCGGGCGTAATCCGGACGGGAAACCGTGTTTTCCTTGCCACTTTGAGAATGGCCTTGTTCTCCGGAATAACATAAGACAGGAAGCCCTCGCCACCTTGTTCCCGGGCAATGCCGATCAGCATGTCGAGCATGAATGTCGCGATCCCTTTCCCCATGTATTTTTCTTCTACGATAAAAGCGGCGTCCGCATAGCC
>JBDKTK010000209.1:0-3063 GCA_039680225.1 Syntrophaceae bacterium | reverse complement strand
AGAGGGTCAGGATGGCTCAGCATCTGGGGGCCGGTTCTTGTATTCGCAAACCATATATCATGGAGCAGATTGGTCTGGCAGTCAGGGGTGAACTGAAGAAGTCCGTCTGAAATCTCCCCACAACATTGACCAGTGAAGCAGCCTCCCATTGACCCGAAGCGTTAGACTGATGTTCCCCCGAAAAAATGGACACACAGTTAAGCTGCATTCCTTCATCCATCTACCCACCCATGAATCTACCCTTTACACCTGAAAAATAATCCAAAAGAGTATTAAACGCTTCCCTGTAAAGAATATAATTGTTCATATCTCTGTCAAAGCGCCCGTCTTTAACCTTGGATATTGATGCCGGTATTAACGATAGAGGAGGAGAGTCATGAGAATATTATCCAAAAACCTGGTGGACCTTATTAAGCGCAACACGGACACACTGACAAAACGCGTGATGGAAGATATAAATAAACATCCCGGAGCCAAAACTTACCGCGCTCTGGGGGAAGCTAAACTCCACAGCAGGGTGTTTGAGGTTTACAGAGAATTTAATCTCTGGATGTTGGATGAATCTACGAAAGAAGATATCGAAAAAGTTTACGTGGCCCTCGGCAGGCAGCGGAAAGAGGAGGGATTCGCTTTATCGGAGGTCATCCAGGCGCTCATTATCGCGAGGCGCCACATCTGGCTGCTCGTGGATTCGGAAGGTTTCCTGGATACGGCCCTGGAACTGCGCAACGCGATAGACCTCGTTAATCGGTCCATACTGTTCTTCGACCGTGCGATCTATTTCACAGCGGTGGGATACGAAACGGGGGATTGATCCTATTGCCTTCGGCCGCAACCTTTTTATTAACAGATTAAATTGTGCGCTCATTTCGACAGGCTCAATGAGCGGGGTTATATTGGACAGACTTGATGAGCGGTTATGATAAATCCCGTCTGGCTCCAATTGGGAAATCGAGAGAGGTTTCGTTCGGGAGGAAAAATCAAAGCGCTTCGAACCGCCAGGATGGAGGGTTAATAGTAAAATTGAGGATGAACAACAACGAACAAAAGGGAGATTATATTATGGACATGATCGTCGAACGCGTGGAAGTGTGGTCTGCCGGCATCAAGGACGAACCCGGCAGCCTGGCGAAAGTACTTTCCGGCCTGCGGGATGCCGGAGCGGACCTGGATTTCATCATTGCCAGGCGGGCGCCCGACAAACCCGGCGAAGGGGTATTGTTTGTTACTCCGCTGCGCGGCGATCGCGAGGTCCGTGCAGCCACTACATTGGGCTTCAACGTGCAGCGCAGCATCCAGACAGTGCGCGTCGAGGGCGATAACAAACCGGGAGTCGCTGCGAAAATAACGGAAGCGCTTGCGGCGGCGGGGATCAACCTCCATGGATTCTCCGGGGCTGTTCTCGGGACGAGGTTCATCGTGCACATTGGTCTGGACACGGCCCAGGACGCTGCGAAGGCCGCCGCTATTCTCGAGCAGCTGTAGCGCGAAATGGCATTCGCTCAAGGGGGACCCTCAAGCCTTATCGGCTGCGACAGGCGTTCCTCAGGGTGCGGGCTCGACAGTGTCTTCGGGGCGCAGCGGCCTGGCCCCAATTCCCATTACGCCTGCGGCTGCGAGCAGGTGTGCGTCTATCCAGCCGATAATGTCCGCCATGACCATTTCCCTGCCGATGTCGTTGAGCAGGTCGTGATAGTGCCCTTCATAGATCTTCAGCGTCTTGTCGGCGGAACCGGCCTGTTCGTAGAAAAGCCTGCTCCCGGCCGGCTTTGTGACTTTGTCGAGGGTGCCGTGGAGGATAAGCACCGGCAGCGTGATGAGCGGAAACTCCTTCTTGATCCGCTCGTCGGCGCGGACCATCTCGGCGAGGGTGTGCGTGGGCTGGACCTCGCGGGCAATGAGCGGGTCGTTGTTCATTGCCTCCACGACTTCGGGGTCGCGGGAAAAATCCTTGTTCTTGAGCTTGAGCATATGGGCGTGCGGTGCGATCTGGCTGAGCCCCTTGATGACGGCGAGCGCGAAATCCGGCGCAGGCACCTGGAAGGCGAAGCTTTCGCAGATGAGTCCCGCGAGTTCAGACTGGTGCTCGATCGCGTAGATTGTGGAGACTACGCCTCCGGCGCTGTGGCCGAGGAGGAATATGGGCATGCCCGGCTCCCGCGCCTGCACCAGCTTCATGAGGGAATGAACGTCGCCGGCGTAATCATCGAACTTCTCGACATAGAAGCGCTCGCCGTCGGACTTGCCGCGGCCGCGCAGATCGAGCGCATACACGGCGAGACCATCGGCCACGAACTGTTCAGCCGCCCACTGATAACGGCCGCTGTGGGCGTTGAATCCGTGGACGATGACGACCACGCCGCGAGGCCTTTCGCCAGGATGCCACGAACGAAAGAAGAGCTTGAGGCCGCCTTTCCCTTCGATCCACTCTTCTTTCAGGGTGTAATTCATCTTTTCCTTCATAATATATCTCCTTTGCCTTCTGTTCCGTAAATATAGCGGCAGCGGCGAATGATTCACATCGGTCTGAAACTGATTTTGAGGCGACTTGAGGCTTATCGGGGGTCGGATTATAGATGTGCGGAGCTCAGGGCGGAATTTGCCCCTGAGCTGCGGTCCCCCGGCTTGTCAATGTTCCAAGGGCTAGGAAATCCCTTCAACGAAGAGGGGACTCGAATGCCCAGGTTAGTCAAGGCTTTCGATGTACCCGGAAGCAGAATCAAGGTTGTCGGAGCTTAATCTTTAAGGATTTCTGAATAAGTGGGATATGTATGCGCATGCTTCGAACCATGCCAAATCTCCTTCTTGTATCGGCAGGATAACATGCACCTTATTGCACCGTCCAGTTTTTGGGGAGAGTTATATGAACAGGATAAGAAGGAGCATCATTTTGAGAATTACCGCAGGCGGCACGGAGACATTGCACTTTTCTCCGTAGCTGTCTCTGACCTCGCTATAGATAAAATCGAAATCAATTTTTCCCCTGATTTTTCTCAGAATATGATTGGCGGGAATGCGCTGTTCAAGGTTGATCTGATGATAAAAGAGCTTCGGCTGAAAATC
>JBDKTK010000208.1:0-8125 GCA_039680225.1 Syntrophaceae bacterium | reverse complement strand
AAATCCGGTCCGGTCAATATTTTTATGCAATCTGGGCGCTCTAAAGAAATTTACTCCGTTATAAATCAAGCCGCCTTTCCAGTATGCGCTCCGCGCTGAAATCCTTGAGCTTTATCTGCTCAGCTCGGGCCTGGTCCAGTGCGGCTTCGGGAACCAGACCCACCAGTTCGGATTCCAGGACAGAGCAGCCACTCCGGGATGCCAATTCCTTTACCGCCAGGAATGCCTGGACGGGGGAGGTGACCTTGTAGTTCAGGAGGTTCATCGAGACCTGGACTATGCCCCGGCTTTTGAGCGGCACCCCTATGGCGCGCACGCAGGGGAGCCCGCCGTTGGCTTCCCGGATCGTCCTGGCGATATCCGACGCTATGGAGAGGTCGCCGGTATCCAGGTTCACATTAAATGCTATCAGTGCCTCTCTCGCGCCCACGGCGGTAGCCCCGGAGCGCTCGTTCAGTTCGCAGGCGCCGCAGTCGGGTTTCCAGCAGGGATCGCACAGTTTTGCCTTGATGCCCTCGTAACCGCCCCTTCGCAGGTCGGGCAGCTGCCGGCGGCAGGGGTCCAGGGCGGCTTCCCCGTAGAAATAAACGGGTACGTTGTTCGCTGCGGAAAACATCTTTCCGAACTCATGGGCGGCCCTGACGGCATCATTCATTTCGGCGCCGTGCAGCGGGACGAAAGGCACGACGTCGACAGCCCCGATCCGGGGATGGACGCCCTTGTGCCTGCGCATGTCAATGAGCCGAACGGCCTCGGAGCATGCCGCCAGCACGCTTTCCAGCAGGGCAGGGGGCTCTCCGATTATGGTCAGGACGGTCCTGTTGTGGTCGGCGTCCGTGCAGGTGTCGAGGAGTTTTGCCCCCCGCACTGAAGATGCCGCCCGCTGTAATCGGGAGATGGTTTCTGTGTCCCGTCCCTCGCTGAAGTTGGGGACGCATTCGAGAACTTTCATTTCAGACCTGGTAAAAAATCTCGTCGGGCAGCTGCACGCAGGTCAGCTTGCCGCCGTACACGGCGCCGGTGTCGATGCCGATTTTCCCGGCGCCCCGGAAAGGCTTCGGCAGGGGCGTGTGCCCGAAAATGATTTTTTTCCCGAAATCATAATCCGAATCGATGAAATCATGCCTGATCCAGATCATGTCTGTCGGGTCCTGCTTGTGCAGGGCGATTCCCGGTTTGAGGCCGGCGTGGACGAATATATAATCTTCCGTTTCATGGTAGGGGATGAGCCCCCGGAAGAAGTCCAGGTGCTCCGGCGGGATGTCGATCCTTTTGCCGATGTCGGAGTCGACCAGTCCGTAAGACATGATCGTGCTCGTCCCCCCGTTCATCAAATAGAAATCCTTATAGGCATTGTAGAGATGGTACGTGAGGAGCATCTGCTCGTGGTTGCCTTTGAGGCAGATGACGTTGAGCTTTTTTTTCAGGTCGAGGACGAAATCGACGACTTCCCGGGAATCCGGGCCCCGGTCGATATAATCCCCGATGAACACCAGGGTGTCTTTTTCCCGGTCGAAATCTATCTTGTCGCAGAGGGCTTCAAGGAGGCTTATGCACCCGTGAACGTCCCCGATTGCAAAATATTTGCCGGCCATATTATTCAAAAAGCGCGTTTACAAACTCTTCCCTGTTAAATGATCTCAGGTCGTCTATCTTTTCGCCGATCCCGATGTACTGGATCGGTATCTGCAGCTCTTTTGCTATCCTTATCAGGATGCCGCCCTTGGCCGTGCCGTCGAGCTTGGTCAGGACTATGCCGGTCACCCCGATCTCGTCTTTGAACATCTTGGCCTGGCTGAGTGCATTCTGGCCGGTCGTGGCGTCGAGCACCAGAAGTATTTCGTCCGGCGCGCCGGGCAGCTCCCTGCCCATGATGCGCTTCATCTTTTTGAGCTCCTCCATCAGGTTCACCTTGGTGTGGAGGCGGCCCGCCGTGTCGATTATCAGGACTTTCGCGCCCTGGGCCGGGGCGGCCTTGACGGCGTCAAAAACCACGGCCGAGGGGTCGGAACCCATTTGCTGCTTGAACAGGGGCGAGCCGACCCGCTTGCTCCAGACCTCGAGCTGTTCAATGGCTGCGGCGCGGAAGGTGTCTGCGGCCGCCATCGCTACCGGGATGCCGCGGGCCTTGAAGTTGTTGGCGAGCTTCCCGATGGTCGTCGTTTTCCCCGTGCCGTTGACGCCGACTACCATGATCGTGTACAGCTTCCTGTCGCCTGAATCTTTTGCCGGGGTATTGTTTTCGGCGCTTGCCAGGATGTCTTTTATATTTTCTTTGAGTATGCCCTTGAGGACTTCGGGCTTGTCGAGTTGGTCCCTCTTCACCCTTTTTTTCATCTCTTCAATCAGGTCATAGGTGAATGCGGGGCCGAAATCCGCGGAAATGAAAGTCTCCTCCAGCTCGTCGAACAGGTTCTGGTCGATTTTCTTTTCGCCGAAGATGATTTGATCGAAATTGCGGGTCAGGCTTTCCCTGGTTTTTGAGAGGCCTTTTTTGAGCCGGTCGAAAAAGCCGCCGCCTTCCTTGTTGCCGAACATGTTTCTTATCCTGTCTGTAATATAAGTTTATGAATTTATTGCTGTTTGTAACAGATCAAATAGTTTAGCATTTTTGGGGTCAATTTGGAAGGAATCAAAAGGATATTCAGTTGATTGTGACCGAGACCAGCTTGGATATGCCCTGCTTTTCCATGGTGACGCCGAACAGGTTGTTCGCGACTTCCATGGTGGTCTTGTTATGGGTGATCAGGACTATCTGTGAGTGGTTCGCAATGTTCTTGAGCATGTTGTTGAACAGGTTGACATTGGCGTCGTCCAGGTCCGCGTCAACCTCGTCCAGGATCGAGAACGGGGTCGGCCTGTACAGCAGGATCGAGAAGATAAGGGCGACGGCCGCCATGGACTTTTCGCCGCCGGAGAGCAGTGTTACATTCTGAGCCCGCTTGCCGGGGATCTGCAGGTGGATATCCACCCCGGTTTCCAGCATATCGGATTCATCCGTGAGGCGCAGCTCGCCTTTGCCGCCGGGGAACATCTGCGGGAAGACCTCCTTGAAGCAGGCGTTCACGGCCTCAAACGTCTCCGCAAACCTCTGGCGCGACACCCTGTTGATCCGTGCGATGGTCCTCTGGAGGGCGTCGAGCGAAGCGTTCAGGTCCGTTATCTGGGTGGAAAGGAAGTCATGCCTTTCCTTCTGCTGCTCGTATTCGCTCAGGGCGAGGAGGTTGACCTCCCCGAATTCCTCTACCGTCCTGCGGAGCCTTTCCAGCGTTTCTTCCTTTTCACGGGCCTGCTCTTCGGAAAGACCCTGGAACCCGGATGCCAGTTCCTGAATATTTTCTGAATACCGCTCGGAGACTGTGGTTTGCAGGGCGTTGATCCGGTATCCGGTTTCCCTGATGTTCAATTCCTTTTCGTTGGAGTCTGAATTGAGCTGCTCAAGGGATTTCCTGATCCCCTGGATTTCCTGCTCTCTCCCGGAAAGGCCTTCCTCTTTGAGCTTCTGGTCTTCCCTGTGCTTTTCGAGCTCGGATTCCAGCAGGGCGCACTGGGAATAGGTACCGTGGATCTGTTCCTGGTCTGCTTTTGACTTTTCCGATATTTCGTCGGAGAGGGATTCGCCTTTCGCTATTTCATCCTCTCTCGATTCTATTTCGCGGGCTGCCTGGGCCAGGGCTGACTCGAGCCGCATGATTGACTGGTTTGCCGACTCCCGTTTCTCCTCGACCGAGGCGAGCAGGACCTTCTGTTCGGTCAACTGGCGCTCAGTTTCCTCGAGTTCCCGGCGGATCGATTCCCATTTCACGCGGCCTTCGGATATTTCAGAGCCCGTCTGCTGCTCGGATATTTCGAGTCCTGAGAGCTTTTCTTTCAACTCTGTGATTTTGAGATTGGATTCGGTCTCTTCTTTTTCGAGGTTTTCGCGGCTGAAGGCGAGGACGCTCTCGCGCTGGCCGAGCCACTTCATCTCGTTTTCAAAGCGCTCCAGGTCTTTCTTCCCGCTGCTAATCTTGAGCTCCAGCTCGCGCACGGAAGATCGCAGTTCCTTGAGCCGCTGTTCGCTTTCGGCGATTTCCAGCTTGGTCTCTTCCCGCTGGTCGTTTGTGGCGTTGAGTTCGCCGGTGAGGCCGGCTATTTCCTGTTCGAGCCCGGCTATGTCCCTCTTGTTTTTCAGGAGGCCCGCATCGCCGTTGCCGCCCTTGCCGCCGGTGAGGATGCCGTGCGGGTTGACGATGTCGCCTTCCGGCGTGACGAGCGTCCCCTGGAAGCCGTTGCGCCTCCAGAGGCCGACCGCGCTGTGGAGGTCGGGGATGAGATAGACATCTCCGAGCAGGCATTCGGCAATGCCTTCGAAATTGTCTTTTATGCTTATCAGGTCGAGGATGCGTTCCGCGCCCTCGGGCAATGTCCCCTTGCCCGAGCCGTTCGTCCTGACTTCGAGCGGAATGAAACTGCCGCGGCCGTTCGATTTGCTCTTGAGGAAATCAATGGCGCGGATCCCGTCTTCCTGGCTCTTGGTTATTACATACTGGAGCTTTTCGCCGAGTACGGCTTCCACCGCTGTTTCACAATGCGAGGGGACTTCAATATGATCGGCGACAAGGCCGTAGAGTCCCTCGCAGGTGAAGCCGCGCTCCCGGTACGATTTCATGATCGAGCGGGTCCCTTCCTGGCACCAGAGGAATTCTTCCTGGAATTCCCTCAGGGAAAGCAGTCGTGACGACTTGCGTCCCATGTCTTCCCGGCACTCCTGGACTTTTTCCCCCAGCTCGTGGAATAGATCGTCAAGCTCGCCTGTCCTGTCTACAAGGGCCTCTTCAAGCGAGACGAGCTCGTTGAGCTTTTCGCCGTCCTGCTGCAGGGATTCCCCGGCCAGGGCGGAATTCCTCCTGCTCGCTTCAATGCTCTTCCTGATCTCGTCGAGTTCGCGGGTGTCCTTTTCGGACCTTTTCCGCAGGTCTTCGATTGATTTCAGGATGGATGATAAAGCATTCCTGATGCGGGCATTTTCTGTGAGGATGTCGACATGCTTTACTTTCTTGTCCTCATATTCGCGGTAAATATCGGTTTCCGCCGCCTTCAACTGGTCGGCCTGCGACTGCAGCCGGGAGATGTTGTCCCGGATTCCGGCGGTATCGCCTTCGGAATTGTCGAGAGAGAACTTCAGGGTGGTGATCTCTTCCTGGATTGACTTGCGCTGTTCCCGGATGGCCTTCAGTTCGGCCGTCAGCCTTTCCTTTTGCTGGGCAAGCTGTGCGAGCCTTACGCGGGAGAATTCTATCTGCTGCTCCCGGGCTGATATGTCGCTTTTTATTTTATAAATCTCGTCCTGGAGCGAGGAAATGCGGTTGTTGCCGGCGAGCAGATCGACTTTGAGCTCATCCAGATTCGACTGGCGGTTTTCAAGTTCGGCGCGCAGGGTGTCGCCCCTGGCGAGCAGTTCGTCCCGTGTCTTTTTAAGTTCATTTTCCTGCAACAGCAGGCCCGAGTAACTCTGCAGGGCAAGGGAAATCTCGGCCTCTTTCAATTCCTGCTTAAGGTTTTTGTATTTTTCCGCCCTTTTGGCCTGTCTCGAGGTGGAATTGAGCTGGGTCTTCACCTCGCGGAAGATATCGTTCAGGCGGGTGAGGTTCTCCCGGGTCGACTCCATTTTGCGGATGGCCGCTTCCTTGCGGCTTTTGTATTTGACTATGCCGGCCGCCTCTTCGATGTACCTGCGGCGGTCTTCGGGTTTGGCCTCGACCATCCCGGAAACGCTGTTTTGCTCAATGAGGGAATAGGCGCGCGAGCCTATCCCGGTATCCATGAAGAATTCCCTCACATCAAGAAGGCGGCAGGGCACGCCATTGATGAGGTATTCGCTCTCGCCTTCGCGGAAAACGCGCCGGGTGATATTGACCTCGTGGCATTCCGAATAGCTGCCGGGAAATCCCGTTCCGTCGTTCACCATGACAAGCGATACTTCCGACATGTTTACGGGGGCCGCATGCTCGCTGCCGTTGAAAATGACGTCTTCCATTTTCTTGCCGCGGAGCAGCCTGGCGTTCTGTTCTCCCATGACCCAGCGGATCGCGTCCACGATGTTGCTTTTCCCGCATCCGTTCGGCCCCACTATGGCGCTGATCCCGTCGGAAAAATCCAGGGAAACCTTTTCCATGAACGATTTAAAACCAAGGATTTCAAGGCGTTTGAGCTTCATTTCAGTTCAGCTTTTAAGTCATCGTATTCTTGCATGGCTAAGTAACAGAAGAACTTGCCTTTGTAAAGGGAAAATACAATAAAATGTGGTTTAAGTGATTAGTGACCACAATATATTGTGTTTCAGAAAAAGATGAAAGAAAAATTTTCAGGGGGGAATTTGCCTTGCCGCAAAGCAATCAATAAGCATCTACTTAGTTTTCCCTTGACTTTCCTGGACTTTTTGGATTAAAGAATTTTAGTCTTTTTGCAAATTTTTCCCGTCATATTATCTATTTTCGCAGTGAGTTCAAAAAGAAAGGGGGGATTATTTCGGAATAAAAGCTATTTAAAACTTGAGTGTCAGGATTGTTTGCGTTTGAGGTAAGGTTAAGCTAATTCAAGCATCTAAGGAGGGAAAGAATGACCACACCCGTACAGCAAAAGATTCGCGACAAGAAACGAACACCACAGCAGATCCTTGATATGGTGAAGTCCGGCGACTGGATTGTTCCAGGCAGCGTCGGTGGCGACGCAACCGAATGTATGAAAGAACTTGGCAAGAGGATAGGCCCCAACCTGAAGGACATAGAACTCTGGAACTATGCCGAATTTTTCCCCCATCCGGAATTTCAAGCGGTAGACCCCAAACAGGAATATCATTGTTTCCATGAATTCTTCTTCTTCCCCTGGAACCGGAAGGCCCGCGATACCAACGGCGTGACCGACTGGGCGCACTGGGGATGGGCGCTTGGAATGAACTTCCATCATTACAGGTTCGTTAACGCCGTCAAGGAGAAACGTGGCATTGACTGGTGGTGGAACGCGGCGACACCTTTCGATGAGCACGGGTTCGCCAATTTCTCCTACGGTACAAACAACTGCAACATCTTCCGCCAGACATCCAAGAAACAGGTAATCGAAGTCCGCTCCGATTATCCCTGGGCTGAAGGCGGACGGTTCAATACGATCAATATTGATGATATCGATTACTGGGTCGAGGTTGACGTCGAGAAATATAAATGGCCCCAGATCAATGAGAAGGCCATCAAGGCTAAACCCGAAGAGGAAGCGATCGCCAAGCATATCATGCGGATCATGAGGGACAGGGATATCATCCAGCTCGGTATCGGTTCTCTCCCCTCAGCGTGCGTAAGCGCTATGGCGGATGCGGGATTCAAGGACCTGGGCATCCACACCGAGATGCTCAATTTCGGTCTCATCAAGATGATTGAGTCGGGACAGGTCACAAACAAATTCAAATCGCTTCCCGCCGACAGGGGCAAGAGCGTCTGGACATTCGCGTTCCCGGTCGACGTGAAATGGTACTATGATACCATCCACCGCAACCAGAACCTGGCTGTCTACGACATCAATTACACCAATAACTTTAACAACCTGACCCGGCTGGACAACATGATCGCGATCGACAACTGCGTCGCAGTCGACCTGCTGGGACAGCAGTGCTCGGGCTTCTATGAGAAACGCCCGATCTCCAGTTCAGGCGGGTACTTCCAGTTTGTGACATTCTGCTCCCAGTCAAAGGGCGGCAGGGGTGTTGCATCCCTGACAGCGAGAAGCAAGCACGGGACATCGAGAATAGTCCCCTTCCTGCCGGAAGGCTCGACTGTCGACGTGCCGGCGCAGTTCTCGCAGTACATCTGCACCGAGTACGGAATGGTGAATCTCAGAGGACTTGGAACATACGAGAGGGCGGCCGCCCTGATCTCCATAGCCCATCCGGATGACCGCGAATGGCTGGAGAAAGAGGCGCACAAGAACGGCCTGCTCGCACCGAAGTTCCCGGTCAGCATGATGCCGGTTGAAGGAAAAACCAGAAGGTATCCTGATTACGAAGAAAGAAGAAATTACAAACTGCCGTTCAACAGTGATATGTGGGGATTCGATTGGGATCCGTACCAGAACGGGAAATAATTCTGGAAATCTC
>JBDKTK010000207.1:0-11217 GCA_039680225.1 Syntrophaceae bacterium | reverse complement strand
CAGAAATACGACAAGATCTACCTGGGCGAGGCGGTCGGATCTTTTGCCCTTTACACCATCATGGTGTCGCTGTTCACGGCCCCAGTCGTTAACATGATCAAAGGGATGGTCGGTTAACCCAAAGGTAAGTACCTCCCGCCCCCTCACCCTCTCCCAGGGGGGCGGGAGCAGAATCAGGCCGGAACTAAGGCCGGAAAGAAGGAACGGAGGACAGGAAGATGATCACCGGAAGACGGAGCATATACGGCCAGTACGCGAGCATAATGATGATGAGCGCCTGGGGGATAGTGATGGTGGTCTGCTCCTTCGTGTTCCTCTACGTGGGCTACAAACTGGACAGGTTCTTCAACACCGAACCGAATTTCATGCTGGGGTTCTTCCTGCTGGGACTGATGCTCTGCATCGGAAGGCTCTACCAGGACGCCTGGCTGAAGAGGAACGGCTAAGCTTATTGCCGATCACATATAAAAAGCCCCATCCGGACCCGGGTGGGGCTTTTCTGTTTCCGGGCATATATTCAGCATCTTTACTGGAATATTTTCTGGAAGAATTCCTCTTTTTCTTTTGGAATGTAGATGCTCCCCTGATGATCAATGATCAGTATCCCATCGAGGTGATCTATCTCGTGCTGCACGATTCTGGCCAGGAAACCCGTGTACCTTTTATTCACTTTATTACCATTCTGATCGACGGCCCTGACCTTGATTTCCGGGGAACGGGAGACTTCCACGCTTATTTCGGGGCATGACAGGCACCCCTCGGACCCGATCTCCTCGTCCCCTCTTTTCTGGGTTATGCGGGGGTTGACCAGCAGATCGAAATCCTCGGGCCGTTTGACCCTTCCCTTTTCCTCGAAATTTTTGTTTTTGAAAATAATGATCTTTTTGCTCATGCCGATCTGGGGGGCCGCCAGGCCCAGGGCGTCGTCTCGCGACAAAAATGACTCCATCAGCTCCTGGATACTCTGCGCCGCTTCCTTGTCGAACGGCACGGGCAGCTCGGCGGCTTTTTGGCGCAGCAATGCAGCTTCCTCATCGTTCAGTTTGCCGTCGCTCCAAAGGGTCCACAATTTCTTTTTACTCATTCTTTTATCCTGAATTTTTCTTTCCTTCCCTATATCACTGCGATCGGCAAATTTCAACTTGCGCGGATTCCTTGATAAATCGGCCATTCTCTGTTATTTGTTTCCATGTTTCTGCACAAAGGAAAGGCATTCATTTTTGATCGGGGAAATAGTAACGAGAATGGCCCGCCGCGAGATCGGCAGGTCGATGGGATTCCAGGAAAAAAGCGGGCCTGCACTCCCTGAATCTCTGGACGGGAATAATCTTCTTTACCTGCATGTCCCTTTTTGCGAAGAACTGTGCCCTTACTGCTCTTTCAACCGTACGCTTTACAAGGAGGATATTTGCCGGCGCTATTTCCGGGCCCTGCGGGCCGAGGTACTGTTATACAAGCAGCGGAATTTCAATTTCACCGGCGTCTATGTGGGCGGGGGCACCCCTACTATATTGATCGATGAACTCGAGGAGACTATCGACCTTTTGCGAAAGACCTTCCCCCTGAGAGAAGTATCGGTCGAGACAAACCCTAACCACCTTGACCCGAAATTTCTCGATCCGCTGCGGCGCGCCGGAGTCGACCGGCTTTCGGTAGGCGTGCAGAGCTTCGATGACGGGCTGTTGCAGGCCATGGACAGGTTCAAGAAGTACGGAAGCGGTGAGGCGATAAAGGAGAGGCTGGAAGCGGCCAAGGGCTTGTTCCCTACCCTGAATGCCGACATGATCTTCAACTTTCCATCCCAAACGGAAAAATCGCTGGACAGGGATCTCGATATACTGATGGGACTCGGCATGGACCAGGTCACGTACTACCCGCTCAAGGTTTCCGATTCCACCAGAGGCCTGGTCGAAAAGACACTGGGCAGGGTTGATTTCAGGAAAGAGGAGCAATTTTATAAAAAAATTGCCGGGCGCCTCGTCCCTCCTTACAGGTTTTCGTCCGTCTGGTGCTTTTCGAAGCAGGACTCCATGATTGACGAATACATAGTCAATTATTCAAACTATGCAGGCCTCGGGAGCGGCTCGATTGGCTATGTCGACGGCATCTGCTATGCGAATACATTTGATATCGAAGAATACATCCGCCGGGTCGGCGCCGGGGAAATCCCGGTAATGGCGTCGCGAAGGTTCGGCATCAAGGAGCAGGTCAGGTACGAGTTCCTGATGGCTGTTTTCGGGATGGTCTTGGACATGCAGTCCCTGAGGGACAGGTTTGGGAGGGAATTTGACAGCCATATCTGGCAGATAATCCTGCCCTTTTACCTGGCAGGCGCTTTGCGTTACGAATCAGGGAAGTTTTTACCCACCCGGAGGGGCCGTTATCTCGCAGTCGTTATGATGAGGGAATTCTTCACAGCCGTAAACAATTTCAGAGATTTCTGCCGGAGGAATGGAAATGGATGAGGACCGCCGCGAGCTTCTCAGGAGCATCCCCAAAATGGACGAGATCCTGTCGATACTCGACAGGCGGAACGTCCTGGAAAGCGCCTCCCGGAACATTGTCCTGAAGATATGCAGGGCGGTGCTGGACGAGGTTCGCTCCTCCATCCTGGCAAATACACTTTCCGACCGGGGCCTGCTTGATCCCGAAAGGCTGAGTGCCGTTATTGCTTCGAGGCTTGATGCCTTGAAAAGGAAAAACCTGAGGCAGGTGGTAAATGCCACGGGCATCCTGCTCCATACCAACCTGGGCCGCGCGCCCCTTCCGGAAGAGGCGATCGAGAACATAATAAATGTGAGCCGCGGCTATTCCAACCTGGAATACAACCTGGAAACCGGCAAGAGGAGTGTCCGTTACGACCACGTGACGGACGTGCTTCGCGAGCTGACCGGGGCCGAAGATGCGCTGGTGGTGAATAACAATGCGGCGGCCGTCCTGCTGGTCCTCAACACCGTGTCCAACGGCATGGAATCCATAGTTTCAAGGGGGGAGTTGATCGAAATAGGCGGGGAGTTCCGGATCCCGGAGATCATGAAAAAAAGCGGGGCCGTGCTGCGGGAAGTCGGGACTACCAACAGGACCCGGCTGGCCGACTACGAAAAGGCCATCGGGGAAAATACCGCGCTTGTCATGAAAGTGCATCCCAGCAATTACCGGATAATGGGCTTTACGGAGGAAGCGGAACTCTCCGAACTTGTCGGCTTGGGCAGAAAAATGAACATCCCGGTCTTCAACGACCTGGGGAGCGGGTGCCTGATCGACCTGGAACAATTCGGATTGATGAAAGAACCGACTGTCCAGGAAATAGTAAAGACCGGCGCGGACATTGTTTGTTTCAGCGGCGACAAACTGCTCGGTGGGCCCCAGGCCGGGATCATAATCGGCAGGTCTGATTTAATCGGGGATATCAAGTCCAATCCGCTCAACCGCGCCTTGCGCATCGACAAGCTCACGCTTGCCGCCCTGGAGTCAACCCTGCGGATATATTTAAAACCCGAAGACGCCCTGAAGAAACTCAGGGGGCTGCAATGCCTTACCGAATCCGTGGAGGATGTGGCGAAAAGGGCCAGGAAGCTTTGCTCGATTTTGCGCCGTCTGGCGCTCAGGGACATCTCTCTGGAAATCAGGGAAGGTAAATCACTCTCAGGGGGAGGCGCCCTGCCTTTACAGGAAATCCCCACCGTTCTGATTGTCCTGAAAAGCGAAAAACTCAAAGCCGAACATATTGAAAAAGCTCTCAGAAATGCGGAAATCCCGGTAATTACCAGGATCATGGAAGACGAAGTCCTGATGGATTTGCGGACTATAAGCGAGAGCGAGTACAAAATAATTGAGAAAGCCTTTCGGGAAATCTCCTGATCATGTCTGATTTGCAATGTGTAATTTCGGAAAGTGACAGCGGGAAAAGGCTGGATATATTCCTTGCCGCAAAGGAATCCTCACTCTCACGTTCGCAGATAAAAAGAATGATCGAGGATGGTTCTGTCCTTGTAAACGGAAAAAATGTAAAAGCGGGTTACAGTTTGAAAAGGGGCGATTCGGTCTCTTTAACGCCGAAAGAGCCGGTCGAATTGGAAACCCTGCCCCAGGACCTCCCTCTGAAAATACTTTTTGAAGACAGCTCGATCGTGGTCGTTGACAAGCCTGCCGGCATGGTGGTCCATCCCGCCGCTGGCAATTACGACGGGACGCTCGTCAATGCCATCCTTTACCACTGCCGCGGCCTCTCCGGGATAGGCGGGGTGATCCGCCCGGGCATAGTGCACAGGCTGGACAAGGATACTTCCGGGTTGATCGTTGTTGCCAAGACCGACGAGGCGCATCGAGAACTTTCGGATCAGTTCAAAAAGCACCTCGTGACCAAGGTGTACTATGCATTTGCCTTCGGCAATTTCAAGGAAGACGAAGGCGTAATTGAAGCCGCCGTGGGAAGGCATCCTGTCGACCGGAAGAAAATGTCTGTATACAGCAGGAGGGGAAAGGAGGCCCTCACCCGCTGGAAGGTCGTAGAGAGATACGGGTTTTTATCCTTCCTGGAGATAAGGATTGAAACAGGTCGGACTCACCAGATTCGGGTCCATCTTAATTCCATCGGGCACCCCATATTGGGTGACAATATTTATGGAAATTCAGCAAAACGGCTCCAGGCGATCCAGGATACAAAAATCCGCAGCAGGCTCAAGTCCCTCAAAAGGCATGCCCTGCATGCCGGGCGGCTTGCCTTTGCTCATCCCCGGACACACGAAAAAGTGGAGTTCGAGGCCCCTCTGCCCGAAGACATGGAAGATCTTCGCACCTTTCTCAACGAACATATAGAATCCAAATACAGGGCCGGCAATTGAGGATAGAAGAAGCCATGTTCCGGTTAATTAATAAAGGCAGGGTGGCGTATCTTGAATCGGATATATTGAAGATCCCCGGCCTGGCCCATGCTTTCTGCACGCGTGATTCCGGTGTGAGCCCCCCTCCTTTTAATTCTCTGAATTTCAGTGTCATGGAAGGGGATGCGCCGGAAAACATCAGGGACAACTGCAATGTCCTGTCTTCCGAATTTGGCATTCCCGCCGGGCAATTCTTCTCCCTGCGCCAGGTACACGGCAGCAGTATTTTGGTGCTTGATCCCCCCGTTTCGGGGAATGGAGAGCTTGAATATGACGCAGTGGCCGCCTGCGAAAAGGGGATCGCCCTTTGCATAAAGACCGCAGATTGCGTGCCGGTCCTGCTCGCCGATAGAAAGCTGAAAGCCGTAGCTGCCGTTCATGCAGGCTGGCGGGGGACTTCGCTCGAAATCGTTTCCAAGGCTGCAGCCTTCATGATTGAGAACTTCGGGATTGAAACAAAGGATCTCCTGGCCGCCATCGGCCCGGCGATCGGCCCATGCTGTTACGAGGTGGATTCAGTGGTTTTTGATGCAATGGCCGGGGCAGCCGCACAATTTTTCAAACAAACCAGCGAGCAGGGAAAATGGAAATTGGACCTGCCGGGAGTGAACCGGAGTCAACTCCTGAATCTGGGGATACCTCCCGGGAATATCTCCGGTTCGGGGCTGTGCACTGCATGCAGGACCGACATTTTCTTCTCGCACAGGGCAGAGAAGAAAACGGGCAGGCAGTTGAACTTCATTATGATTGAGAAATAACTTGACACACAGGGGCAATTCCTGTAATTTTTATCTGTCTCCAAAAAGGTGTATTCCATATTCCTTCTTTTGAGAAAAGATCAAATCAGCTGCCCATTGATTAAATCTAAATCCGCAGTTATTTAAAAAATTTCGTTGTGGCTAAATCCTTGTAAAAAAGTTCCTTTAAACCCAGCCTTGCGGGCATGAGCACTAATAAAATTATTAAATTTAAGGAAGAAGAAATGAACGTTGTAGAGATGAAAAGAAAGCCGATCAGCGAACTTGCCATCCTGGCCAAGGAATTGAATGTGCCGGGCGCTGCCGGCATGAGGAAACAGGACCTTATATTCGCAATTCTCCAGGCCCAGACCGAGAAAAACGGCATTATTTCAGGCGAAGGCGTTTTGGAAACGCTGCCGGACGGATTCGGGTTCCTCAGGGCCGTCGATTATAATTACCTGCCCGGACCCGACGATATTTACGTTTCGCCCTCCCAGATCAGGAGGTTCAATCTCCGGACGGGCGACACCGTTTCAGGAGAGGTAAGGCCCCCCAAAGAGGGTGAAAAATATTTTGCCCTGCTCAAGGTGGACAACGTAAATTTTGAGAATCCCGAGGCCGCCAAGGACAAGATCCTGTTTGACAACCTCACCCCGCTGTATCCTGAAGAAAAGCTCAAACTGGAATGGGATGTGGCGAATATCTCCACGAGGACGATGGACCTTTTTACTCCGATCGGCAAAGGCCAGAGGGGGTTGATTGTTTCACCGCCCCGCGCCGGGAAAACCGTTCTCCTGAAAGACATCGCCCATAGCATCACTGCAAACCATAAAGAAGTGATCCTGATGGTGCTCCTCATAGACGAGAGGCCGGAAGAGGTCACCGACATGGAAAGGAACGTCAAGGGAGAGGTAATAGCCTCTACATTTGATGAACCGGCAACCCGTCACGTACAGGTCGCCGAAATGGTGATTGAAAAGGCAAAACGGCTTGTCGAGCACAAGCGCGACGTTGTCATACTCCTCGACAGCATCACCCGGCTTGCCCGGGCATACAATGCGGTCGTCCCGCCCAGCGGGAAAGTCCTCTCAGGCGGAGTTGATTCAAACGCCCTGCATAAACCCAAACGGTTCTTCGGCGCAGCCCGCAATATCGAAACCGGCGGAAGCCTCACCATCATCGCAACAGCCCTTGTAGATACGGGCAGCAGAATGGACGAGGTCATTTTCGAGGAGTTCAAGGGCACAGGCAATATGGAATTACACCTGGACCGCAGGATTGCCGATCGCAGAGTATTCCCCGCCTTTGACCTGATCAGGTCCGGCACCAGGAAAGAGGAACTGCTGATCCCGAGGGAAAATCTCAACAGGATATGGATCCTGAGAAGGCTGCTGCAGGAAATGAACCCTGTCGATGCCATGGATTTCATTATCGACAAGATCCGGAAAACAGATACCAATAAGGAATTCCTGGATTCAATGAACCAGTGATCCTGCATGAGAAATTGAGGATTATCGTATTTTCGAATAAATAATCCTTGAAATGATTGATTATTTGATCTAAATTCCGCCCCTTAGCTGAAACAAGGAGGATAATATATGCCTAAGAAGAATATTCATCCCGCGTACAATGAGACCACTATCAGCTGCGTCTGCGGGAACGTGATACAGACAAAGTCCACGAAAAAGGACATCAAGGTTGAAATCTGCTCCCAGTGCCATCCGTTCATGACCGGCAAACAGAAGATCATGGACACCGCCGGCCGGGTGGAGAAGTTCAACAAGAAATACGAGAAAAAGTAAAACCCCCGTTTTGCTTTTCCCAAAGCATAAATGTTCAAAAAAATCCAGGATATAGACAAGCACTACAGGGAGCTGGAATCCATGTTGAGCGACCCGGCCGTGGTCGCCAACAGAAGCGAGTTCCAACGGCTGGCGAAGGAATATTCAGACCTGCGCGAGCTTATTGAAACTTACAGGGAATACCAGAAGGTAAGTTCTCAGATCGAAGAGGACCAGAAGCTGCTCAGAGAGGACGATGAGGACCTCAAAGAGCTGCTCAAGGAGGAGATTCCCCAGCTCAAACAGCGCCAGGAAGAGCTGGAGAAGAGCCTGAAAATCCTTCTGCTCCCCCGCGATCCCAATGACGAACGAAACGTTTTCCTGGAAATCAGGGCGGGAACGGGCGGCGATGAGGCCGCCCTTTTTGCCGCGGACCTCTTCCGCATGTATGCGCGCTATGCAGAGGTCATGGGATGGAAGATTGAAATTGTCAGCAGCACTTCCTCCGGGGGCGTCGGCGGGTACAAGGAAATAATAGGCATAATTGAGGGAAAGGGCGCGTACGGAAAGCTGAAATATGAAAGCGGAGTGCACCGGGTCCAGCGCGTGCCGGTCACGGAAGCCCAGGGCCGCATCCATACCTCCGCCGTAACAGTGGCAATCCTGCCCGAGGCCGAGGACGTCGAAGTCAATATAGACCCCAATGAGCTGAAAATTGATGTTTACCGTTCCGGCGGGCATGGCGGACAGAGCGTCAACACAACAGATTCCGCAGTGCGGATCACCCATCTCCCCACCGGGCTCGTTGTCATCTGCCAGGATGAAAGGTCGCAGCTCAAGAACAAATCAAAAGCGATGAAGGTCCTCAGGGCCAGGCTGCTCGACAGGATGACAGAAGAGCAGAACAAGAAAATATCCCTGGACCGCAAGACCCAGGTCGGGACCGGCGACCGCAGCGAGCGGATCAGGACTTACAATTTCCCCCAGGGCCGCGTAACCGATCACAGGATCGGGCTTACACTTTATAATCTTGAGAACATCCTGGACGGCGATATCCAACCGATTATCGACGCCCTCACCACACATTTTCAGGCAGAGGCGCTGAAACGCTC
This sequence comes from Syntrophaceae bacterium, assembly GCA_039680225.1. Lineage (GTDB taxonomy): Bacteria > Desulfobacterota > Syntrophia > Syntrophales > UBA4778 > JBDKTK01. Next base: position 2,701 of record JBDKTK010000207.1, on the reverse strand, counting down.
CGCCGCCTGATATCCTTCCTGTATTCTTAGGATTTCTAATGGCAGGCAATACTGATACAGTCTCCGGGCCGCAGTCGGAAAGCAAAACAGTTTCTGAATTATTACATTCGGCCTGTATAAAACTGAAAAGCGCCGGACTGGAGACCCCGAACCTTGATTCGGAGGTCCTTCTTGCATTCTGCATGGGAGAGACCCGCACCCGTCTTCTCTCTCATCCTGAGATATCCGTCCCCGCGCCAATAAGGGAAATGTTTACATCTTTGCTGGCAAGACGCAACGCGGGAGAGCCGGTTGCCTATCTGACCGGGCAAAAGGAATTCTGGTCTCTTTCCTTTACAGTTGATCGCCGGGTGCTTATACCGCGTCCGGAAACTGAAATTCTCGTGGAAGAGGCGCTGAAGTTTGCCGCCGAAGACCTCAGCCCGTCAGACAGGATTTCAATACTGGAAATCGGAACAGGGTCCGGGGCTGTCAGCGTGGCGCTTGCGAGTGAGTTGCCCCATGCCGATATAATAGCCACCGATATATCAGAGGAGGCCCTCCGGCTTGCCTCCCTGAATGCCGCTAAAAACAATGTCGGTCTGCGGATCAGGTTCGTACCCGGCAGCCTTTTCGAACCCGTTAACGGGAAGTTCGATCTGATAGTCTCAAACCCCCCTTATATATCTGAAGCAGAATACTCAGGGCTGTCGCGAGGCGTCAGGGATTTCGAACCCCAAAAAGCGCTTGTCCCGGGTCCGGACGGGACTGAGTGTCATGAAGCAATCATTGCGGGCGCCCGGGATTTCCTCAAACCCGGCGGGGCATTATTTCTGGAAATCGGCGCCCTTCAAAAGCAGAAAATTGAGGAAATCTTGAAAAAAGAAGGTTATAACCGGATCGCCTTCAGAAAGGATTATGCCGGGCTCTTCCGTGTAGCCGGGGCAAGGAGAAGTTAGTGGATAAAATAGTAATCTGGGGCGGCGAACGCCTGAAAGGGGAGGTCCTGATCAGCGGGGCAAAGAATGCCGCTTTGCCGATCCTTGTATCTTCTTTGCTGACCGAAGGCTGGAACACCTTCAGGAATGTGCCCGACCTGCGCGATATCAAAACCGTAAAAAAACTGCTGAACCACATGGGGGCCCGCTGCCGGACTCAATCGCCCGGCACCATTCAGATCAATTCGGAAAACATCGCCTGCTGCGAGGCCCCTTATGAGCTTGTAAAGACAATGAGGGCTTCGATCCTGGTGCTCGGGCCGCTGGTAGCCAGACTGGGACAGGCCAGGGTATCCCTTCCCGGCGGATGCGCAATCGGCGCGCGGCCCGTCAACCTCCACATAAACGCCCTGGAGCGCATGGGGGCGGAAATATTTCTGGCAGACGGCTATCTCGAGGCCAAAGCAAAGCGGCTCAAAGGCGCCAGGATATACTTCGATATTTCCACGGTCACCGGGACGGAAAACATAATGATGGCAGCCTGTCTGGCGGACGGCGAAACGACTCTCGAGAATGCCGCAAAGGAACCCGAGATCGTCAACCTTGCAGAGGTGTTGAACGGAATGGGGGCCAGGGTCAGCGGCGCCGGAACGGATGTGATCCGGATCGAAGGCGTTGATAAATTGCACCCCGTTGAGGCTGATATTATTCCCGACAGGATTGAGGCCGGCACTTTTATAATCGCCGCAGGCATCACGGCCGGAGATGTGGTTGTCAGGGGTTGTGTGCCGGGGCACCTGGATGCTTTGATTAAAAAGCTGACCGATACCGGCATGGAGATAACACCCGTCGAGGACGGACTGCGGGCAATCGGGCATAAAGGGATTCGCAGCGTCGACGTGATGACTCTTCCGTACCCTGGTTTTCCGACGGACCTCCAGGCCCAGATAATGGCCTATCTCACGGTGGCGCAAGGATCGAGCCTGATCAGCGAAACGGTTTTTGAGAACCGGTTCATGCACGTCAGCGAGCTCCAGAGGATGGGGGCGAACATCAAGGTGCAGGGCGGAAACGCGGTGGTCAAAGGCGTATCCGGCCTGCGGGGCGCCCCGGTCATGGCTACGGACCTGAGGGCTTCGGCCTCCCTGATCCTGGCGGGACTTGCCGCCCGGGGGAGGACCGACCTCTCCAGGGTGTACCATATTGACCGCGGATACGAACAGATTGAAAAGAAATTGTCCGGCCTGGGGGCCAGGATCAGCAGGGTCAGAGAATGAGGATTATCAGATCTTCGAGCAAAAATTTCCCCCGGATATTCGAAAGAATAAGGAAAAGGGGAGATTTTGAAGACACCGGGGTCAATAAAGCAGTCGCGGAGATCATCTCGGACGTGGTGCGGAACGGGGATGCCGCCGTCTTCAAATACTGCCGGAAGTTCGACGGCGCCCGGCTTGATAAGCAAACATGCGAGGTTTCCCGGAAAGAGAGACAGGAAGCCTTAAAGCTGGTTCCCGGCGGCGACCTGGAACTCCTGTCCGGCGCGGCAAAAAGGATTGAGGCGTTCCACAAAAAACAGGTTTCAGAATCCTGGCGCTATTCGGAAGAGCCCGGCATCGAACTGGGCCAGATAGTCAAACCTCTGCAACGGGTGGGGATTTACTGCCCGGGAGGCCTGGCTTCTTATCCCTCATCGGTCCTGATGACGGCTGTCCCCGCAAAAGTTGCAGGTGTAAGGGAAGTAATCCTGACCACTCCTGCCAGAAAAGGGGAAATCGCCCCGATAA
>JBDKTK010000206.1:0-5039 GCA_039680225.1 Syntrophaceae bacterium | reverse complement strand
AGGTTCGACGCCGTGATCTGCCTGGGTGCGGTCATCAGGGGGGCAACCCCCCATTTCGAGTACATCAGCGCCGAGGTGACCAAGGGCATCGCAATGGTGGGGCTCGAGACAGGCCTTCCCGTCGTATATGGGGTGCTCACCACGGACACCATCGAGCAGGCTATAGAGCGGGCCGGGACGAAATCGGGCAACAAGGGCTGGGACGCCGCCCTGTCCGCAGTGGAAATGGTTGATCTTTTTAAGAAAATATAATTTGCGGTCTAACCGCGCGTATTGAGAGATATGGGTCGCAGGAGAAAGGCGCGCGAAGTCGCCTTACAGGTTCTTTACGAAATCGATTTCTTGAAGATTGATCCCCGGGAGGCGGTCAGGCTCTATTGGGAGAATTTCGACGCGCCCAAAAACGTCCAGAAATTTTCATCCCGCCTTATCGAGGGCACCATCGAGAACCAGAGGGAAATCGACGAATTGATCAGCAGCTGTTCAGAGAACTGGACCATAGGCAGGATGTCCAGGGTGGACCGCAATATCCTGCGGCTCGCCGTCTTCGAACTCCTGCATTGCCAGGACATTCCGCCCAAGGTGACGCTCAACGAGGCCATCGACCTGGGGAAGGATTTCGGTTCGGAAAATTCCGGGTCCTTCATCAACGGGATACTGGACGCCCTTTACGCTAAACTGAGGATCGCCGAGTTGCCCGGACCGGAAGGCACCGAAGCCGGGCCCGGTTGCGAAAGCACCTGAAGGATTCCCATCAAGATTTTACAATCCATGGAGCAAACATGAGTGCGAAGTACGAACCCCACAGGATAGAAGAAAAATGGCAGGCTAAATGGGCCGCGGAAGACGCCTTCAAGGTGGTCGAAGACCCTGCGAAAAAGAAATATTACCTCCTGGAAATGTTTCCCTATCCCTCCGGGAAAATCCACATGGGCCATGTGCGCAATTACACGATAGGCGATGTCGTGGGCAGGTTCAAACGGATGAGGGGGCTCAACGTCCTGCACCCGATGGGCTGGGATTCTTTCGGCATGCCCGCCGAGAACGCCGCCATCGACCGCGGTATTCACCCGGCGGTCTGGACCAATGACAATATATCCAGCATGACCCAGCAGCTCAAGAGGATGGGGTTCAGCTACGACTGGGACCGGGAAATCTCGACGTGCGAGCCCGAATACTACCGCTGGGAACAGCTTTTCTTCCTGTGGATGTATGAAAAGGGGCTGGCTTATAAAAGGAGCTCGACCGTCAACTGGTGCCCCAAGTGCCAGACCGTCCTCGCCAACGAGCAGGTCGAGGCGGGCCAGTGCTGGCGTTGCGCGACGGAAGTTGTTTCCGAGGTGCTTGAGCAATGGTTCTTCAAAATTACCGACTATGTCGAAGAGCTGCTCCAGTGCATAGACTCCCTCGGCAAGGGCTGGCCCGAACGCGTCCTCACGATGCAGAAGAACTGGATTGGAAAGAGCTACGGATTTGAGATGATCTTCCCGATGGCGGACCCCGCGGCCCCGGTTGACGCCATCCGCGTCTTCACCACGAGACAGGACACCATTTATGGGGCCACTTTCATGCTCATTGCCGCCGAGCATCCGCTGGTAATGGAATTGATGAAAGGGAAGCCGCGGGAAAAAGAGGTCGCCGAATTCGTCGAGAAGATCAAGAAACAGGACAAGCTGATGCGCACTTCCGATTATTACGAGAAGGAGGGCACATTCCTGGATTCCTACTGCCTCAACCCGGTCACGGGGATGAAGATGCCAATCTACGCGGCGAACTTCGTCCTGGCCGATTACGGCACCGGCTGCGTCATGGCCGTCCCCACGCACGACCAGCGCGATTTCGAGTTTGCGAAGAAATACAGTCTCCCTTTGATCGTGGTCATCCAGAACCCGGACGAACCCCTCGATGCAGGGACAATGACCGAAGCATATGTTGATGAAGGCATCCTGATCAATTCCGGCCCGTTCAACGGTTTGGAAAATTTAAAGGCGCTCGATGCAATAGCCGATTACCTGGAATCCCAGGGCAAGGGGAACCGGACTATCCAGTACCGGCTCCGGGACTGGGGCATCTCGCGGCAGCGTTACTGGGGCGCTCCCATTCCGATCATTTATTGCGAAAAGTGCGGCGCGGTCCCGGTCCCCGAAAAAGACCTGCCGGTCGTCCTGCCCCGCGACGTGGAATTCACGGGCAAGGGCGAATCGCCGCTGAAAAAAGCTGAATCGTTTGTGAACGTGGCCTGCCCCAACTGCAAAGGCAAGGCCCGGCGCGAAACGGACACCATGGACACATTCGTCGAGTCGTCGTGGTATTTCGACCGCTTTGCCTCGCCCCATTGCGACACCAAGCCCGGCCTCGAACGTTCAAAAATGGACTACTGGCTCCCCGTCGACCAGTACATCGGCGGGATCGAGCACGCCATCCTTCACCTGCTGTATGCAAGGTTTTACACCAAGGTCCTGCGCGACTTCGGGGTCCTCGGGATCGACGAGCCCTTTACCAACCTGCTCACCCAGGGGATGGTCTGCAAGGAGACAATGCGCTGCAGCAAGCACGGCTATCTTTTCCCGGACGAGGCCGTTGACGAGAAGTGCGTCCACTGCGGCGGCGCGGTGGCCATAGGCAAAACGGAGAAAATGTCCAAGTCCCTGAAAAACGTGATCGACCCCGATTACCTGATCCGGAAATACGGCGCCGATACGGCCCGGATGTTCTGCCTGTTCGCCGCCCCGCCCGAGCGCGACCTGGAATGGAGCGACCAGGGCGTGGACGGGTCCTTCCGTTTCATCGGGAGGGTATGGCGCATCGTCATGGATTACCTCGATGATATCCTGAAAGTGGAACCGTTCAAGGGCGGGGACCTGGAGGGGGAATTAAAAGACCTCCGGAGGAAGACGCACCAGACGATAAAAAAAGTGACTTCCGATATCGACGACAGGTTCCATTTCAACACCGCGATCAGCGCGATTATGGAACTGGTGAACGTCCTCTACCAGGTGAAACGCCCGGAAGCCGGCGATGCGAAGTCCCTTTCAGTAATCCGGGAATCCATCGAGTCCGTAGTGATCCTGTTGAGCCCCATCGTCCCGCATGTGGCCGAAGAGCTCTGGGAAATGCTGGGGCACAAACCCTTCCTGATGGACCACCCGTGGCCTTCGTTCGATCCGGAAGTCGCCGCGGAAGAGGAAATGACCATCGTCGTCCAGGTCAACGGCAAGGTCAGGAGCCGCATTTCGGTCCCGCCGGACATGCCCGAGCAGAATATCAAGGAACTTGCAAAGGCTGATGAAAGGGTCGGGAAATTCATTGCCGGCCAGAAGATCGTCAAGGAAGTCTATGTTCCGAAAAAACTGGTCAACATTGTCGTAAAGTGAACGGCCCGATGAAGAGATGGTCCCTGCTGTGCCTGATGCTGGTTTTATTTCTGCCGGCAGGCTGCGGTTACAGGTTTTCACCTGGCGGGGAAACTATCGACCCGGGCATTCACCGGGTCTATATCGATATTTTCGAGAATAAGACCACTGAGCCGTACGTGGAAAATTATTTCCGCAACGCCTTTGCCGACAAATTCCGGCGCGTGGACCGGTTCACCCTTGCCGAATCCAGGGGCTCTGCCGACGCCTCCCTCAGGGGAAGCGTCAACCTGATCACCATGAGCTCCCTGTCCTATACCAAATCCGATTTTGCCACAGAGGACAGGATCACCATTACCGCTTCCATTGTTTTTCAGGACAGGAATAATGAAATAATCTGGAGGAATGACAGCCTGAGCGGATACCAGGACTATGTGATAAACCCGAATAATGCAGCCGATACCGAGGCGAACAGGAGGGCAGCCCTCCAGAAGCTCTCGTCGGATATGGCCGAAAGGGCGTTCCGCTATATAATGTCGGGATTCTAAGAAAAAGCCCCCGTTGTCGCGGGGGCTTTTTTGTTATTCAATTTATCGGGCTCAAACTACTTAAGCGCGTTGACCTTCCTGGTGAGACGGGAGATTCTCCGAGAGGCGGTGTTCTTGTGAATGACGCCTTTCGCCGCCGCCTTCTTCAGGGTGGAAGCCGTAGACTTCAGGACTTCAGCCGCGTTTTCGCTCTTCTCGTCAACGGACTTCAGGACCGCTTTGACACTCGTCTTGGCTGCGGATTTTATCGATATGTTCCTTGCTCTGCGTTTCTTCTCCTGCCGAGCCCTTTTTTCTGCCGATTTATGCTTGATCAAAACCAGAGCCTCCTTATGTTTGTGAGCCGTAATGTCTACCGGAAATTAAATAGCATGTCAAGCCGGAAATTCCAAATAGTTTGAATATTTTGCACCCGGAACGGGAGAGATTAAAATTGACACCCCCCTGAAATTCTAATAAATTATGCCAAACTATGAAGAAGGAGGTGAGCACTGTAAAGAAAAAAATTACCACGAGGAAAGCGCTCCTCCTGTGCCTCAATACGGCATTGGAGAAAAAAGCAAAGAATCTGGTTGTTCTCAACGTAAAAAAATTATCTTACCTTGCGGATTATTTCCTGATCTGCAGCGGAACTTCCGATCGTCAAGTCCAGGCCATTTCATCGTCAATTGAAGAAAATATGAAGAAAGCCGGTTTGCTCCCCGCGGGCATAGAAGGCGACCGGATCGGGAAATGGGTGTTGATGGACTATCACGATATCGTCGTCCATGTATTTCTGGAGCCCGTCAGGGAATATTACGACATCGAGCGGCTCTGGTCTGAGGCCCCCCGGATGGAAGTGGCCGAGGATGCAACGGAAGTCAAAGCCTTGCGAAGAGGCCTTTAATTGTGCGCAGGCTCCTGAGCGGACTTGCGGACCTGCTGTTTCCGCCCAGGTGCGCAATCTGCGGAACGAGTACGGAAAGGGACGGCTTTTGCGATAACTGCCTGGCGCAGGTCAGTTTTATCGGGCCGCCCATGTGCCCTCGCTGCGGTCTGCCCTACCCGGTGGAAGACGGCGTCGATCATTTATGCGGAGACTGCCTCAAAGGCGGGCAGCATTTTTCTGTTGCAAGGTCGGTAGGCATTTATAAAGATA
>JBDKTK010000205.1:0-4915 GCA_039680225.1 Syntrophaceae bacterium | reverse complement strand
CAAATCTGGGAGGTACGACATACATTGAGAGATGCGCTGTCAGTTCTCCCGCGCGGATCGTCCAGGCAAAAAAGGCGATTAAAAAAGCTTTTCAGTATCAGATAGAAGGGCGCGGATTCTGCATGATCGAGATATTGTCGAATTGCCCGACAAACTGGAAGATGACACCTGTTGAGTCATGTAAGTATGTGGAAGAGGTGATGGCCAAAGAGTTCCCGATTGGCGTTATCAAGGACGTGAAGCGGTGATATTGAGATGATGATCAAGACCATTATGGCCGGTTTCGGCGGGCAGGGCGTGCTTATGATGGGTTACTCTCTGGCGAATGCCGCCATGCTGGAAGGGTACCAGGTCACATATCTGCCGTCTTACGGCGCCGAGGTCAGGGGCGGCACGGCCAACTGCACAGTAGCTATTTCGGACGAGGAGATCGCCTCTCCCGTCGCGTCGGCTCCCGATTACCTTGTCACCCTGAATGCTCCGTCGCTTTTTACGTTCCAGAACAGGATAGTCCCCGGTGGCGGCATATTCATCAATTCGTCAATTGTGCGGGAAAATCCCATCAGAAAAGATATTGAATGCTTCAGGGTCCCGGCCGGCGAGATGGCGGAGCAATTAGGCGAACCGCGGTCCGTCAACGTGATCATGCTCGGGGCATTTCTCAAAAAGATGGGCCTTGTTTCGGCCGAAACGTATATGAAGAGCCTCAAGCAGATTATGGGCGAGCGAAGGAAAGCGGTAATGGAGATCAACAAAAAAGCCTTCATGGCAGGTCAAAATCTGCTCTAAGCGGGAATATATATGCCGGTTCAACAGATTTCAGTAATTCTTGACAACAAGCCCGGGGCGCTGGCAAAGCTTGTGGCTCTTCTGAATAAAGAGGACATAACCACGAAGGCCATTGCCGCGGCCAGCGTGGCCGAAGACAGCACCGTGCGCATGATAGTCAACGACCCGCAAAAGGCGGCAACGATCCTGCAGAGCTTCCATTTCAAATTCGAGCTCGATCCGGTTATCGCCGTCGAGGTCCCCTGCCATCCCGGGGGGATGAACGCGATAGTAAAGCCTTTGAGCGAGGCCGATGTAAATATCCATTACATCTACACCACTATCGAGAGGCTCGGGAAAGAGACTATCCTCATCATCGGCGTCGACAACATCGACCGCGCCACCGAGATACTCAAACGGCACTGGGTCAATTTTGTCGGGGACAGGGTTTACTCCCTTTAGCCTGAAACGATTCCTTCCATTTCCGAATATATTCCTGATTTTAAAAAAACCCTATACTGGGAAACATGTCTATTTCATCAGAAAAAGAAAAACTTGTCCTGGAAAGGATGGAGAAACTCGGGGTCAGGGAAGATGAGTTCCGGGAAAGCTTTGTGCGCTCTTCCGGCCCGGGAGGGCAGCACGTCAATAAATCCTCAACGTGCGCTTACATCGTGCACGTCCCGACGGGACTCTCCGTAAAATGCGGCCGCACCAGGTCCCAGGCTCTCAACCGGCTTTACGCGAAAAGGCTGCTCCTCGACAAGATCGAAAAGCTCCAGACCGGGACAGTCGAAGCGGAAAAAAATCGCATTGAAAAGATTAAACGGCAGAAACGGAAGAGGTCGAAGCGGGCCAAAGAAAAAATTCTTCAGGACAAGCACCTGCAATCTGAAAAAAAATCCCTGAGATCGAAAATCATCCGCCCCGAATAACAGGCAGAACTCAAAACAGAAAATAAACCGGCAGATAAAAAAGGAGGGGGCTGGGAAAGTCTCTGTTTGTTGTGCCTTCCCAGCCCCCTCAATTATGCCTATATTTTTTATAAACCAAAGTACTTCAGGAACGGATTTGCGTAAAGAATCAGAAGTGAAATAACCAACGCGTAAATGGCGATGGATTCTGTCATAGCCATACCGACCATCATGGTCAACATAACCTTGCCCTGGGCTTCCGGGTTGCGTCCGACTGCATTGGCGCTGCCGCTGGTTGCCTGGCCCATTCCCAACCCTGCTCCAGTTGCGCCAAGTCCAAGAACCAAAGCTGCTGCGATTATGCTGCAGCAAAGAAATATTGCTTTGGCGTCAATACCGCCCGAAGCTGCTGCTGCCTGATCGGCTGCCATCGCGAAGGGGGCAAAAACCATTACAAACAGGATAGCCAGAACTACTGTCGAAAATTTTTTCATCCTTTAAATCCTTTCTCACTTGATTTGGTTAAAATTGAAAAAACCCCAACGCATTTAAATTATTTTTTGCCTTTTCCCGATTGATCACCTCCTCCCCCATGATAACGAATCCTGCATTTTCTACAATCCCCAAAAAAAATTGTCAAGATTAATTTGGATATGCTAAAAACTCTGCTGGTCGAGGTTGAGCAAATGGAAAGCAGCAAAAAAACATCAGAATTCGTCCCCCGGGAGGGGCAAAATCGGATAATAAAAAAAATCCAGGGCGACATCCCCGTGATTTCCCGGCCGTTCCTGGAAATCTCCAGGGAGACCGGATCGAGCGAATCGGACGTGATCGCCGCTGTCCGAAAGCTTAAACAGGACAAGGTCATCCGGAAATTCGGCGCCATCCTCCGGCACCAGAAAGCGGGTTTCGGGGAAAATGCCATCCTGCTTGCATCGGCAGGACAGGAACCGCCGGAAAGGATAGGCGAGGCGCTGGCCTCCTTCCGGGAAATCAGCCATTGCTACCAGAGGGAACCGCAGTTCATGGGGAGGTACGGAATTTTTGCGATGGTCCATGCCAGGCGGGGTGAGATGGAGGGCCTGATCAAAAATATAGTCAACCGGACGGGAATCAAAGATTACATTGTCCTGGCAAGCGCCAGGGAGTTTAAAAAAACAAGCCTGGAGCCGTTCTGAAATGAGTCAATCGAGTGACCTGTTTAAAAAATCATCGCAGATCATACCCGGCGGGGTGAACAGCCCGGTGCGCGCCTTCAAATCAGTGGGATCGAAGCCTTTCTTTGTCAAGGCGGCCCGCGGTTCAAGGGTGATCGACGCGGACGGGAAGGAGTATGTAGATTACGTTGGCTCATGGGGGCCTATGATCCTGGGCCATGCCCATCCCGAGGTCGTTGAGGCGATCTGCCGGGCTGCAGAGAGGGGAACGAGCTACGGGGCCCCCACGGAAACGGAATTCGAGATGGCAAAGGCCATAACGGAAGCGATCCCCTCTATTGAGATGGTCCGCATGGTCAGCTCGGGGACGGAAGCGGTAATGAGTGCGGTCAGGCTGGCGCGGGCCTTCACCGGGAAAAATGCCATCCTGAAATTTGCAGGTTGCTATCACGGCCACGCCGATTCATTCCTCTCAGGATCGGCGGGTTCCGGCCTGGCCACTTTCGGGATACCGGCCAGCCCGGGAGTCCCTTCCGCCCTCGCGGAACTGACAATGACTGTCCCGTATAATGACCTGGAGGCGGTCCGGGCAACAATCCGGGAGTATAAAGATATCCTTGCCTGCGCCGTAATAGAACCTGTTGCGGGCAACATGGGGGTCGTTTTGCCGAAAGAGGGGTTCCTGGCCCAATTGAGAGAGATCACTGCGAAAAACGGGATACTGCTTGTCTTCGACGAGGTGATAACCGGTTTCCGCCTCCATTACGGGGGATACCAGGACCTGGCCGGAATCAAGCCGGACCTGACATGTCTTGGCAAGATCATCGGGGGCGGCCTCCCGGTAGGGGCGTTCGGCGGGCGTCGGGATATAATGAAAATGCTTGCGCCCTCAGGCCCTGTCTACCAGGCCGGGACGCTCTCGGGCAACCCTCTGGCAATGAGCGCGGGGCTGGCCACCCTCAATGTTTTAAAAAGGGAGGACGGCTATCGGAAACTGGAAGAGAAGACCGTGCTGCTCTGTAATGAGATGGGCCTTATCTTCAGGGAAAAAGGCGTCCAGGTGAAGATAAACCGGGCCGGTTCCATGTTCACGCCCTTTTTCGGGCCGGGGCCGGGTGAAATTCAGGATTACGATTGCGCGAAGCTCAGCGATACAGGCCTTTTCAGCAGGTTTTTCGGCGGGATGCTGAAAAACGGAGTGAGCCTGCCCCCCTCGCAGTTCGAGGCGTCTTTTGTTTCATTTGCCCATTCAAATCAGGATTTTGAGTTGACGGCCGGCGCATGCCGTAAGGCGGTATCCGCGATAAGCAAAAGGCGGTAAGAATTCAGCAATTTACAGAATATTACGTAAGGCGGAAAGAGTATTTCCGGCGGTAATGGATCAAGGTTGTTTATATTGACTTGGGTCCTTCCGCTGTGTTAAAAGATCTCGGTTAATGGACAAGGGTTCAAACAAGTATCTGGTTCAACTGACCTACGCGAGCAGCGTGGGTTTCGCCATGATTATGGCGATCTTTGGCAGCCTTTTTTTAGGCAATTATCTTGACAGGAAATTAGGCACCGGCAACACCCTTTCGATAGTATTTCTTCTGGTCGGGGTAACCGGCGCCTTGATAAGCATTTACAATTTTATTAGACGGAACTTTCCGAACGAAAACGAAGCCCTAAGGTCGATTAAAAGTGATCCGCATCCCAAAAGACCCGCTCCAGTCAAAAATTGAGCTTCATAACTGGATAATCCTCGGGATTGTATCGGCTGCAAGCTTTATATTTCTCCCCTTGAATTTTACGCTGGGCATCCTGGCGGGGGGGCTAATCAGCATTGCCAACTTTTACGGCCTGACCAGATCCCTGAAAAAGGCCTTCTCCAACGTGTCCGGCCGGACAAAATCCTTTCTCATGATCCGCTATTACATGCGTTTCATCCTGACCGGCGTCGTGATTTACTTTTTGTTTACCAGGACCGAAATCAGCATCTTCGGTCTGTTGATAGGACTTTCGCTTGTTGTTGTAAATATTATCGGTTCAACTCTCTATGAGCTTTCAAAAAAAAACTTTAGAATGATGGTGAAGGAG
>JBDKTK010000204.1:0-8221 GCA_039680225.1 Syntrophaceae bacterium | reverse complement strand
AAATCGGCCTTGAGGCGGCAGCGGCGATAAAGGAGGGGTTTCCGGCCCTGGAAGACGATGCCGTGAAGCTCGACAGAAAAATTCGCGAGGGAGGAATCCGGCTGTTCGATGCTTTTAAAGATTTTCCGGGCAGCATCGAGACGGCCATGGCCCGGTTCTCGAATGGGACGAATATAAAGCCGCAGGCTTCCGGGCTCCTGCTGAGCAGCATGACACGGATCATGCTTGAAGCGAAGGCGAAATCGCTCGGAGAGCGCCTGGAGGGAGCAGGATGGGAAAAGGGCTATTGTCCTGTGTGCGGCTCCCATCCGTCCATCGCCGTAATCCGCGAGAAGATCACGCAGCTCTGGCTCCATTGTTCCCAGTGCGGTCACGAGTGGCGCTTCAGCAGGATGATCTGCCCCGGGTGCGAGCTGGAGAGCCCCAGCGGGCTGGACTACTTCTACCTCGAAGGCAGGAATCAGGAAACGGCATTCACCTGCAACTCCTGCAAACGTTATTTGATCACGCTTAACCATATCACCGATATGGGAGACCATGACCGCGATGTGACGGCCATGAGCCTGGTCCATCTTGACTTCATTATGCAGGAAAAAGGTTTCGTCCCGATGACGTGGTGCGGATGGAACGTTTTCAACCCCCCATGCGATTCGCAACACCTATGCTAAATATAACATCATTTCGGCATACATCATTATCGTAAATCCCTTGCCAGGAGAGGGTTTCCGGCCATTTCGACTCCCCCGTTTTTTCCTTTGACAAAGCATACAAACGGAGGTAGTTATGCCTCGTTTGACATATATCATATCTGACATAGGTTGGAGGTGGATTTATGGAGATTACCAGGAGAGGCTTTCTGATCCTCTCGGGTTCTGTGGGATCGGGCGTTGCCCTGTCGTCCCTCGGCCTGAGCCTGGATCCGATAGAAGCTTTCGCCGCGGAAGCCAACAAGATGCAGCGCGTGATGACGGCCAGGCAGGTCGGCACTATCTGTTGCTATTGTTCGTGCGGCTGCGGTTTGATATGCAGCGTCGACAAGGTTACAGGGAAAATAATCAATATCGAAGGCGACCCCGAGAATCCTATCAACGAGGGAGCTCTCTGCGCGAAGGGCGCCGGTTTCTTCGACCTTACCGAGGCCAATAAGCACAGGCTGCGCAAGGTCCTTTACCGGGCCCCCCTGAGCGACAAATGGGAAGAGAAGGAATTGGGATGGGCCCTCGAGAGGATCGCCCGCCTCGTTAAAGACACGCGGGACAATGGCTTCGTGGAGAGGAACAGCAAGGGCGAGCTCGTCAACCGCTGCGAGTCGATCGGCCATCTCGGCAGCTCCAATGTGGACAATGAAGAGTGCTGGCTGATGAGCGTTTCCTGCAGATCCATGGGGCTTGTCTACATCGACCACCAGGCCCGGGTCTGACACAGCCCCTCTGTAGCGGCTCTGGGAGAGTCGTTCGGACGCGGTTCGATGACGAACCACTATATAGACCTGAAGAACAGCGACGTCATTCTGATCATGGGGAGCAACGCCGCTGAGCACCACCCAATGGCTTTCAAATGGATCCTGCGCGCCAAGGAGCAAAACGGGGCGCGGATCATCCATGTTGATCCACGTTACACAAGGACATCCGCCCGCTGTGATTATCACGTCCCCCTGCGTTCCGGGACAGACATCGCCTTCCTGGGCGGGATGATCAATTATATCCTCAGCAATGACAAATGGTTCAAGGACTACGTCCTGAACTACACAAACGCCTCGTTCATAGTCGGCAAGGACTATTATTTCAAGGACGGCCTTTTCTCGGGCTATGACCCCAAAACGAGGAAATACAGCAAGGACACGTGGGTGCTGGAGAAAGACGGAAGCGGCATCCCCAAGCGGGATATGACCCTGACCCATCCCCGGTCCGTGTTCCAGATGCTCAAGGCGCACTACTCGCGCTACACTCTTGACAAGGTCTCCAGCATCACGGGAGTTTCCAAGGAAGACCTGACGAAAGTCTACCAGGAATACAGTTCAACGGGCGTCCCGGACAAGGCGGGAACAGAGTGCTACGCGCTGGGCTGGACCCATCACACGACGGGCAGCCAGATTATCCGGACCATGGCGATGATCCAGCTCCTCCTGGGAAATATGGGAATAGCCGGCGGCGGCGTGAACGCCCTGCGGGGCGAGCCCAACGTCCAGGGATCAACCGACCACTGTATTTTATACGGCAATTTGCCCGGATATCTGAAAATGCCTGTGGCTTCACTGGATACCCTGGAAAAATACCTGCATAAATGCACGCCGGAATCGAAAGACCCGCAATCGGCAAATTACTACCAGAACTACCCGAAGTTCTTTGTCAGTTTCCTAAAGGCCCTTTACGGAGACAAGGCGGCCAAGGAAAACGGCTTCGGTTATTCCTGGCTTCCCAAGATGGACGATGGCGCAGCATATTCCCTGATGCATCTCTTCGATAAGATGTACGAAGGCAAAGTCAAGGGGCTCTTCGCAGTCGGAACGGACCCGGCCGTCAGTTCCCCAAACACAGCCAAAGTGCGCAAGGCCCTTGAACAGCTCGATTGGATGGTCGGCGAGAACATCTTTGACAACGAGACCTACTGCTTCTGGAAGGGTCCCGGTGTTGACCCCAAGAAAATCAAGACGGAGGTCTTTCTCCTCCCCGCCTCTGCTTCCATGGAGAAGGAAGGGAGCCAGAGCAACAGCGGCCGCTGGGTCCAGTGGAAGTACAAGGCCGCCGAGGGGCCGGAAGACGCCATTCCTGTCGGCGAGATCACGATAAAAATAATGGACGCCGTTAAGGCTCTCTACGCTAAGGAAGGGGGCAAGTGTCCCGAACCTATCCTTAATCTTAAGTGGGATTACAAGGACAGGAAGGGCAAATTTGACGTCCTGAAAGTGGCCAAGCAGATCAACGGCTACTTCCTTAAAGACACGGTCATCGAAGACAAGACAAAGAAGACCAAAACGGAATTCAAAAAAGGCCAGCTCGTGCCGACCTTCGGCAACCTCATGGACGACGGCACAACTTCCGGCGGCAACTGGATCATGGCAGGAAGCTTCGGCGCCGACGGCGAGAACAAGATGATGAAG
Organism: Syntrophaceae bacterium; assembly: GCA_039680225.1. Lineage (GTDB taxonomy): Bacteria > Desulfobacterota > Syntrophia > Syntrophales > UBA4778 > JBDKTK01. The sequence goes on along the minus strand of JBDKTK010000204.1, from coordinate 5,121 downwards.
AGGGGCAAGGAAGACCCAACAGGGCTCGGACTTTTCCCGAATTGGGCATATTGCTGGCCCGTCAACAGGAGAATCATCTATAACCGCGCTTCCTGTGATATCAACGGGAAACCATATAACCCGAAACGGAAACTGCTGGAATGGACCGGCGAAAAGTGGGTCGGCGACGTCCCCGACGGCCCCTGGCCGCCGCAGGCCGACAAGAAGCTGGGGAAATATCCCTTTATTATGATACAGGACGGAGTGGGCGCCCTCTTCGGGCCCGGCATGGCCGAAGGTCCCTTCCCAGAGCACTATGAGCCCCTGGAAGGACCGCTTGCCAAAAATCCCATGTCCGGCCAGCTTATCAACCCGGCAATCAAGATATTCAACAGCGACATGGACAAGGTGGCCAATGCGGACGCCAAGTTCCCCTATGTCTGCACCACGTACTCCTGCACGGAGCACTGGTGCTCGGGCGCCCTCACAAGATGGCAGGCCTGGCTCCTTGAGATGCAGCCGGAGCTCTACGTGGAAATCGGCGAGCCCCTGGCAAAAGAGAAAGGCATCCAGAATGGAGAGCGCGTCCGGGTATCCTCCGTACGCGGCGCCGTGGAATGCGTTGCCATGGTAACCAAGAGGTTCCGGCCTTTCCAAATCGAGGGCAAAACGATCCATCAGGTGGGCCTGCCGTTCAATTACGGCTGGCTGTTCCCGAAGGATTGCGGCGACAGCTCCAACTTCCTGACGCCGACAGTCGGCGATGCGAATACGTTCTGCCCCGAGTACAAGGCCTTCATGATCAATGTGACGAAGATATAGGAGAGATGCAATGGAGCCTAAAAACGAAATTGTAAAACTGATCGATACGACGAAATGTACTGCCTGCCGCGGGTGCCAGGTCGCGTGCAAGCAGTGGAATGAAATGCCCGGCAAAAGGACCCGTAATCTCGGCACATACCAGAACCCGCCTGAACTGCAATGGAACACCTGGACCCTCGTCCGTTTCCAGGAATATACGGATGATAAAGGGAATTTCAAGTGGCTCTTCAGGAAAGAAGGCTGCATGCACTGCACTGATGCGGCCTGCGTGAAGGTCTGCCCCACGGGGGCCCTTTATTATACCGATTTCGGGACTGTCGGGAAAAAGATGCACCTGTGCACCGGCTGCAAGGACTGCGTGGCGGCATGCCCCTTCGGCGTGCCGAAATACGACGCGGCGACCGACAAGGTCAACAAGTGCGACCTGTGCCAGACGAGGCTGGAGTCCAACCAGCAGCCATCCTGCGTCAAATCCTGCATTACCGGCGCCTTGAGTATCGGCCGCAAGGACACGATGCTCAAGGCTGCCGCCAAGCGCGTCAAAGAGCTCGGCGGAGACGCCAACCTCTACGGCGACAAGTTCGTCGGAGGGACGCACGTGATGTACGTTTTGAGTGAAAAACCTGAGGTTTATGACAATCTTCCCGTTAACCCGACAGTGCCTCTGTCTGTAATCGTCTGGAAGGACCTCCTCAAGCCTCTCTCCCTGATTGCAGGCGGAGGCGTTCTGATCGGTTCGTTCCTGCATTATATTCTCCACGGTCCCAAGCTGCCGGACGAGCCGGGCAAGACGCAAACCAAGGAAGGGGGTGAATAGCCATGAAACCCGGAATGATCCAGGCAACAGACGGTTTTGAAAGGATAATCCATTGGGCCCTGGCCATCTCCTGTATCGTGCTGTTCCTTACAGGTCTGGCGATGATGTTCCAATCGCTGAACTTCATCGGGGAAGCCATTGGCGGAGTCAGGATAGCGAAGTATGTACACAACTGGATAGGCCTCTTTTTTGTCATCCCGCTTATCTTCGCCATATCCATGTGGTGGAAGGAGGCGGGCACTTTCAAGCTGCCCGAGGACCTCGAATGGATGAAATGCGCCGTCGGCTACCTGTGGCATGTCGACAATCCGCCGAAGGTCGGAAAGTATAACCCGGGCCAGAAGATGTTCTTCCTTGCCGTTGCGGGATGCGGATCGCTGATGGTCGTAACTGGGCTCATAATGTGGCTCCATCTCCTGCCCATGGCGCTCACCCGCTGGATGTACGCCCTGCACGCCCTGGGGTTCGTGACCCTGTTTGCTTTCTTCTTTGTCCACATCTACCTGGGGACGATCGGCAATCCCGGCTCCCTGCAGGCCATGACCCATGGCTGGGTTACCAGGGAGTGGGCCAAAAAGCAGCACCCCAACTGGCTCCACGAGATGGAAGAGCAAGGCTCCCTGATCGTTTTCGGAGAGGAAAAGGGAACGTCCGCCCACGGACACTGATAAGAGTTACAGCCCGGGAGGGCCTTTCCTGCGGGAAGGCCCTCCCGGGAATTTACAGGGCTCATTTTTTTTGACCTTCGACATGCTAATTTTAACATAAGTCGTGGCACTTGTAATCGGAAAGGACAACAAAATGGAAAAGAAGTATTTCCCGGCGAAGGCTTCCGCGCTTGTCTTCGGAATATGCGCATTCATACTGATCTCCCTTAACCCGGTTTTTTCCAATGCCGCAGACCTGAAAGCGGCTGTTGCGGCAAATTTCATTGCACCATTCCAGGAGATTGCCGCTGCCTTTGAAGCGCAGTCAAAAATAAAGGTCGAACCGACCTATGCGTCGACAGGGAACCTCTACGCTCAAATAATCAACGGCGCTCCTTATGACGTGTTCCTCTCGGCCGACGAAAAGGCCCCCGGATCGCTGTTTGAGAAAGGGGCGTGCGAAAAGCCTTTCGTTTACGCGACCGGCCGCGTCGTACTGTGGGGGAAAAAGTTCTGCGGGGCGAAAGACTGGAAAGAAGCCTTGCGGACCAACGGCATTAATAAAATAGCGATTGCCAACCCGGTCACGGCCCCCTACGGCTCCGCGGCCGAAACGGCCCTGAAGAAAAGCGGCATGCGGGGCGATCTGAACGGGCGCCTGGTGACCGCCCAGAACGTGGGGCAATCCTTTCAGTACGCGGTGAGCGGCGGGACAGACGGGAGCTTCTGCGCCCTTTCGGCTGCGCTTTCCAAGGCGGGATCGGGCGGCTGCTGGTACGTGATCCCGGAGGCGCCCCCCATAACGCAGGCGGCCTGCCTTGTCAAGCGCAAGGCCGGGAATAAAGAAAGCTCGAGTTTCCTCATTTTCCTCAATTCCCCGAAAGCAACGGAAATCAAGAAACGGTACGGTTATCAATAATTGGAATTTTTGCCCCTCTACCTCTCAGCTAAACTGGCGGTCTTCGCGACACTGGTCCTGATAGTGATCGCGGCGCCCCTGGCCTATGTGCTGACCAACTCAAACTGGCGCGGCAAGTCGCTTGTAGAGGCCCTTTTAAACCTTCCCATCGCCCTGCCCCCCACGGTCATAGGGTTTTACCTGCTCTTTATCCTGGGGCCGAAGGGATTCATCGGCACGGCATGGGAGAACATATTTGGCGGCCCTTTGCTGTTCACCTTCACCGGCATAGTGATAGCGTCAACCATTTACAGCCTCCCTTTCGCCATTCAGCCGATCAAGGCGTCTTTCGAGAAGATCGACCCCCGCCTGAAGGAAAGCGCATATGTCCTCGGGCTTTCCCCCGCGGCCACCTTCTTCAGGGTCATTCTCCCGAACAGCGTCAACGGGATCGCGGCGGCGGCAATCCTTGTGTTCCTGCACAGCATGGGCGCCTTCGGAGTCGTCCTGATGGTGGGCGGCAGCATCGCCGGCGAGACGCGGGTGGCTTCCATCGCAATTTACGAGGCCGTCGAATCAATGCAGTACCATAAGGCCTGGGGGCTTTCCCTGGCCTTCCTGCCGATCAGCTACGCGTTCCTCCTGCTGGTCAACAGGTTAACAAGGAAATAAAAACATGGGACTTACAGCCGTTCTGAAAAAGAAGACAAAATTCTTCACCATAGAGGTCGAATTTTCCTGCCCTGACGGCGAAACCCTGGCCCTCATAGGGCCTTCCGGTTCCGGCAAGACGACCATCATCAGGATGCTTGCCGGCCTGGAAAGGCCTGACGAAGGGCTGATCCGCCACGGGGACGATGTTTTTTTCGACTCGGCAAGGAAGATCAACCTCTCTCCGCAGAAACGCAAGCTCGGATACGTGTTCCAGGATTACTCATTATTCCCCCATCTCAATCTGTACGGGAATGCCGCATTTGCGGCGGTGGACCTGAAGGAGGTGGATTCCCTCCTGGGCTTCTTCGGACTTGCGTCGTTGCGCGACCGCAGACCCCACGAGGTCTCGGGCGGGGAGCGCCAGCGCTGCGCGGTCTGCCAGGCCCTGGCGCGAAACCCGCAACTGCTGCTCCTCGACGAGCCCTTTTCCGCGCTGGACGTCGTCACGCGCAGCATCCTGCGCGGCGAGCTGAAGAAAATCATGGAGAAGCGGACGTTCCCCGTTATCTATGTCACGCACGATATCACGGAAGCCCTCTTCATCGGCAATACCGTCCTGCCGATCGTGGACGGCGCCGTGGACAGGAACTGGATGGAACGAATCGTGGAGTATGCCGCCGGGGCCGGCTCACAGGCAAAAGCCGCCAGGGCGCCCAAGCTCTCACTTGTTTATTAGGAGAAATACTCATGAAAATCGGAAACTATTCTTATGACGAGTACGTTCACCTCGTTAAATCATTTCACGGCAACCTGGCCCCCGGACTCGTAATCGGCGGCTTCATGGTGGACCTCGCGCTCAAATCGCTTCCGGAAGGCGAGTTCTTTGACGCGATCTGCGAAACCCCGGTCTGCCTTCCCGATTCCGTGCAGCTGCTGACTCCGTGCACGATCGGCAACGGCTGGCTCACTATCCTGCCCTTCGGCCGCTTCGCAATCACGCTCTTTGAAAAGTACGGCGGCGAAGGCGTGCGCGTGTACCTCGACCCGGAGAAGATGGAGGCCTACCCCGAAATGAATGCCTGGTTTTTCAAGCTCAAATCCAAGAAGGAGCAGGACCCGGAGCGGCTGATTGAAGAGATCAAGCAGGCGGGGCCGAACCTGTTCAGCATCCAGCGCGTGCGCGTGGAGCCCGAATCGGTGCGGCGGAAAAAAATGGGGCCCGTCGCCAATTGCCCGCTGTGCGGCGAGCCGTACCCTGTCCGCCACGGCACGTCATGCAAGGCCTGCCAGGGCGAATCGCCGTA
>JBDKTK010000203.1:0-8994 GCA_039680225.1 Syntrophaceae bacterium | reverse complement strand
CCCATTTAATTCAATTGTACCGTCGCTTCGACAGGCCCGGCGACCGCTATTGAAAAAGAGGGCGGGTCTGAGGCCCGCCCCCGCACATGAAATCAGAACTCGTCCTAAATTCATCCGCCTTCCCATCCCTGGAACCTCCGCAGGTTCGGCGGGGTCCTCTCGGGGAAATAGAATTCCTCGTATCTGGTCTCCTCCCCCAGTATCGCGTCAATCTGTTTCTGGATGTCCTCCCTCTTCGGGTCGGCTTTCCACCTCCTCCAGTCATCAATGCTGTTCCAGGAGCTGATTACCAGGTACTCGTTCGGGTCCGTCGCGCTGCGCAGTGTTTCGCCGGAGATGTATCCGTCCTGCTCCATTGCCATCGTTCTTAATTTGGTGATTAAGCTCAGGATCCGACCGCCTTTCTCCTTGTCCACTCTTCTCCTGATCAGGATTTTCGCAGCCATGGCATTACCTCCTTTCAAAAACAGCTGTTTGTCCTGACTGTTGACGACCGACGCTGTTTATTAAAATAAGAGTGCGGTTACGATTCGAAATGCTTCCACTCAAACCACTTGGTGAGGTTGAGCCTCTCTGCCCATATGTTGATCATTTGGTTGTCGCCTTCGTGGGAATCCACGTACTGCTGTTCGGTTATCTTCGCCAGGGGGCCCCCTTCGAAAATGAACGGGGTGTTATGGTAGGGGGCGACGAAATCGAGGTGGAAGTGGTCTTCAAGTGTCTTGAAGAATGTGTAGTTCATGATGTTGGAACTGTTGTAGATCTTGAGGGGAGTGATCCGCTTGAGGTCCTCAGAAATCGAGAGTATCGCCGTGTCCCTCTGCCTGCGGATCGAGTTGAGCTGGACCGGACGGATTTCCGGGCATTTGTCATAGAGCCATTTGTCGATCATGATGTCGGGGGGCATCTTGGTGAGCTGGTAAACGACTCCTTCATACCACATCGTCACCAGCTTCTTGACCTTGTCTTTTCCCATCGACTCGCCGATCCGGTGGATGTCGTCTTCGGTCTCCATGATATAGCTCATCATGGTCCTGCGGTTGGCGACGGGGATCATGCGCTTTTCGGCGGGGGCGCTGTAAAGGCGCAGCATATGGCAGCACTGGTTGGCGATTATGTAGTTGGCCGCCACGGCAGCTCCGGGCCTGATAAGGAGCCTGTGGACCGGCGCGCCTTTCCCATCCGGCCCGCCGGGCCCGGCCGGTTCAATGCGCGCGGAAACGGGAAGGCCGCTGATCTCCGCGGTTTCGAAACCTTTCCCGGTTTTCTCCCGGACCTGCTCCATGAGATTTTCAACTGATTTCATCAACTCGAACGGCATGGGTGTATTCTATCCGAGATCGTCCTTTATCTCAATTGCTGTTTGCCGTGCCCCTTTCTTTTCCCCACCTCCGGAGGACGAAACGGCGCGCCTCCCCGGGGCTTTTCAGTCCGCCTTCCATCTGCGCTTCTTCAACTGCGGCCAGGATCCGGCTGAAAAGCGGGCCGGGGCGGAAACCCATCCGGATGAGATCGTCGCCGGTTAAGAGCGGGTGCGGCGCAAGCTCCTCTTCGCCCATTTCCGCAAGTTTCCTGCGGCAGAAATGGTACGCTTCCAGGCCGCCGTTGCTCGCCAGGCTGTCGAGCCTGTGGAGCTCGAGGTGGAGATCGAAATGCGGCATCCGGAGGAACTTCTTGAGCCTGGCCGGGCGCTTGTCCATGACATTGATGAATTGCATGTGATGGTTGATGAGCGATGTCACCGTTTCGATGTCGTTGTTGGAAAACCGCAGCCTCTGCATGATCTGCGCTGCTATTGACCTGCCTTTCCCGGCATGGCGGTAGAAATGAATGCCCCGTTCATCGACCGACTGCGTTTCGGATTTTCCGACATCATGGAGCAGGATGGCCCAGGCAAGCCGCGGGTCCGCTTGGCCGTCCGTCCGGCCGTCCGGCCGTCGGCCCCGTTCGGCCGATAGTATGTGCAGCATCCTGAGGGTGTGTTCCCAGACGTCCCCTTCGGGATGGAAGGCCGGGGGCTGCTCCAGTCCGCGAAGCGCTTCGACTTCCGGCAGGAGAAACGACAGCAGCCCGGTGGAGGCCAGCAGCTCCATCCCGCGGCGGGCATCGCAGCCGGTAAGGACCTTCGTGAGCTCGTCGCGCACCCGCTCGGAACTGATGCGCGTGATTGCGGGGGCGCCCTTTTTTATGGCCTCAAATGTGCGGCGCTCAATGGCGAACCCCAGGCTGGACGCGAATCGGACGGCCCGCAGCATCCTCAAGTGGTCTTCGGCAAAGCGCTCTTCCGGGTCGCCGATTGTCCTGACGATGCGCTTTTCGATATCGGCCCTGCCGCCCACAAAATCGCGTATTTCCCCGGACAGCGGGTCCATGAGGAGGCCGTTGATGGTGAAGTCCCGGCGCTTGACGTCCTCTTCGGCGCCGGCGGGGAACTCGACTGATGAAGGCCTCCGTCCGTCTTCATAATTCTCCTCGGTGCGGAACGTGGCGACTTCGTATCTGCCGCCATCCTCGATGACCAGGATCACCCCGAAGCTCTCGCCCACGGGGACCGTGCGCGCGAACAGGGACCTGACCTCGCCGGGTTTCGCCGAAGTTACAATGTCGAACTCCCGCGGCTCAACACCGCGCACCAGGTCGCGGACGCTCCCGCCGACAAAATACGCCTCGAAATTCGCATCCCGGAGTTTCTTCACGATTTCTGCGGCCTTCTCAAATGAAGGGCTGTGCCGTGCGTCCATGAAAGAAAAGTATAGGTTATGATTCCCAAGCTCAAGACTTTTTTAGCTGTTGCCGGCCGAGGGGCGACCGGCCGGCCGCCTTTAAAAACACTCATCTTAGGGATGACTCTAATTCAGTTATTTCGAATATCCATTTAAGTCCTTCACCGATTGTAAATTGGTCCGGGGCGCATTATTTTTTAATCACATTTTCCCTCGTTTTCTATCCATTTTCGCGCTCGTATTTCTAAAAAACTTAACCGTGCCTCAGGCAAGTGCCAAAGGACAGGTGAAGACCGGGCCTTGACCTTGACCCGCAAGGAGGGCTGCATTGTTTCCGAGACACGATTTTCGCGATCCGCAGGTCCTCGGCGAGATAAGGATCTCGTGCCTGAACCCTGACCTGAAGAAAACGGGAATTGTCATCTACGATACGGGGAAAAGGACCATCGTGGCGGGAATCCTCGTCCTGGCCGGAATGGCCGCATACGCGCAATACCCGGGCGCCCCCGCGCCCGCCGGGCAGATACTCGAACAGAAGATGGAAAAGAAAGCCGTTCCGGTCGAAACACGCTCCGGGAATGACAGGAAGATTCGCCCTGCCGGGCATGTAAAATCCCGCAACTATTCCCGGCAGGTCCATACGGCCGGCTCCCGGCATAATATTGATCCCCGGCTTATTCACGCCGTTATAGAAGTGGAATCCCGGGGCGACCCCAATGCGGTAAGCCCCAGGGGGGCCAAGGGGCTGATGCAGATCACACCCGGCATCTGCAAGAGGTACGGCGTCAGCAACCCGTTTGACATCGAGCAGAACATCAATGCCGGCTCCGCCTATCTCGCCCACCTGCTGGAGAGCCTCAACGGCGACCTGGAGCGCGCCCTGGCCGCATACAATTGCGGATTGGACCGGGCATCAACATATAAAGAGCTGCCGCCCCTTTCTGAAACAAGGCTGTTCGTGAACAAGATCATCTCCAGGTACAAATCAATAATGCTCAAGGACCTGGCCGGCCAGGGGCATCCAGGCTGATCTCAATTCGCCGGGGCTGGCTGAGGTTAACCTTTCCGGCCCCCCGTTCGTCATTACCGGTTTGGGAATCCTGGTTTATAAACTGGAAAAACCTACCCTTTTCCTTGACGCAGGATACCCTTTCCTCCTATATTCCTGATTAATAATCTCATCGACAACTGAGGTAAGAGCATGCCAATTTCAGCGGTACCCAGAACAAGGCCGGGAAATACCAGGACTTTCTTTTTTATCCTGCTGATCGGCTTGCTGCTGATGGTCGCCTGGCGGGTTGTTTATTTGCTGACGGACTGGTTCTGGTTCATCGAGGTCGGATATGAGAACGTATTCAAAACGACAATTATGGCCGAGTTTTCCGCCTCAGCCCTGTTCGGGATCCTTTTCTTCGTAATTTTCTATTTAAATCTTTTTCTGGCTGTCCGCCTGTCGTCAAAGCTGATTGTTATCGACAGGGACGAACAATTCCAGGTCCCGCCGGTTATCTCGGACCGGATCGCCGCACAGAAATTGCTGCTGATCATATCTCTCATTCTTGCTTTTTTTGCGGCTCAGATAGGCCTGTCCCAATGGGAGAACCTGCTGCTTTTTTTAAACGGGCTCCCCTTCGGGATTAAAGATCCTATTTTCGGCAATGACATCGGTTTCTACGCCTTCAGCCTGCCGCTGCTGAAATTCGTGCAGGGATTCCTGATGGGTACGGGGATTATAACGCTCCTGGCAACCGGTGTGTTTTATTTCCTGCGCCGCTCGTTTCATTTCGTGCCCCCGCGCACCTGGAAGTCGTCCCCGGCTGCCCGTGTCCATATGACCGCATTAGCGGCCGGTCTTTTCCTCGTCGGGGCTTTCGGTGCGTGGCTGGAATTATATCAACTCCTCTTCATCAAAAGAGGGGTGGTCTACGGGCCGGGATACACGGACGCGACCACCCAGGTCTGGGTCCTGCAGGCGCTTATCGGGGCTTACGTCCTGGCCGCTGCAGCCCTGGTTGTTTACATCTTCCGAAAAGACTGGCGGATCCCGGCTGCCCTGATCCTGGCCATTGTCCTGCTCACGGCCGTGGGCAGGGGCGTCTATCCCTCCCTTGTCCAGAAGTTCAAGGTCATACCCAACGAAGTTGTCCTGGAAAAACCATATCTCGACTACAATATCCGGTTTACCAGGGCGGCATACGGCATTGATTCAGTAGAAGAACGGGAATATGCCGCCGAAGAAAGCCTTACCAGGGAGGACCTGCGCCGCAACGAAGCGACTATCAAGAACATCAGGCTGTGGAACCACGGCCCGCTGCTCTCCACCTACAGCCAGCTCCAGGAAATCAGGACTTACTATAAGTTCGGGGACGTGGACAATGACAGGTATGTTGTCGACGGCGAATACCGGCAGACGATGCTCTCCCCGCGGGAAATGTCTTATGAGGCCCTGCCTTCCCGGTCCTGGGTAAACGAACACCTTACGTATACTCACGGCTACGGTGCGGTGCTGAGCCCCGTTAACAGGATAACCCAGGAGGGCCTTCCCGAGTTCTTCATCAAGGACATACCTCCGTTAAGTTCCGTTAGCGTGAACATAACCCGGCCGCAAATATACTTTGGCGAAAAGTCCAACGAATATGTATTCGTTGGAACAAAACGCCCGGAATTCGATTACCCGGTCGGCGACAAGAACGTATATGCTTCGTATGAAGGTTCGGGCGGAGTGACGCTTTCCTTCTGGAAGAAGCTGCTCTTTGCGGCCCGTTTCGGTTCGTTTACCATCCTGTTCTCGAACGAGATCGGTCCGGAGAGCCGGGTCATGTTCAACAGGCAGATCAGGGACAGGTTGTTGTTAATCGCGCCTTTCCTCAGGGCCGATTATGATCCGTATCTGGTCATCACGGAAGCCGGCAGGCTCGTATGGATCATTGACGGATACACGGTCACCGACAAATACCCCTATTCCGAACCGACAGGGAGACTGGGCAATTACATCCGCAATTCCGTCAAAGCCACGGTTGATGCTTACGATGGCACGGTGAAACTCTACATAAGCGATCCGGCTGATCCCATAATCCAGACTTACAATAGGATCTTCCCCGGCGCTTTTTTGAAACTTGAGGAAATGCCGGCCGACCTGCTCGCACATATCCGTTACCCGCACGGCCTGTTTGCCGTGCAGGCCCACATGTACAGGGCCTATCACATGCAGGACCCCCAGGTGTTTTATAACAAGGAAGACCTGTGGTCCATCCCCGGAGGACAGCAGGGTGGGCAGGGGCAGGAACAGGAGATGGAACCTTACTACACCATCATGCGCCTGCCCGGTCAGAAGCAGGAGGAGTACATTCTGCTGCTCCCCTTCACGCCCAGCCAGCGTGACAACATGTCCGCCTGGATGGCGGCCCGCTGCGACGCCGCGAATTACGGCAAGCTCATAGTTTATGTTTTCCCGAAGCAGCGGCTCGTGTACGGCCCCCGCCAGATAGACGCCAGGATAGACCAGGACACGGAAATTTCCAAGCAGCTCAGCCTCTGGAGCCAGCGCGGCTCCCAGGTCATCCGCGGCAGCATGCTTGCCATTCCCATAGAGAAGTCGATTCTTTACGTGGGTTCGCTGTATCTTGCGGCTGAAAAAGGCCGGTTGCCCGAACTCAAAAGGGTGCTTGTCGCTTACGGCAATTCCATTGCCATGGAGGAGACGCTCGAACAGTCGCTGCAGAAGATATTCGGCGGGCAGTTCGTGCGCGAAAAGGCGGTCCGCAAGGGGAAAGAACAAGTCAGCGCCGCTGTTCGCAAGTCCGATAGAGACCTGGCCATTGAGGCCCTTTCGCATTACCGCAAGGCGCAGGAATACCTGAAACAGGGGAACTGGGGGGCTTACGGCGACGAGATGAACAGGATGGCCGAAATCCTGCAATCGGTTGAGAAGAAATAGATAAGCTGCGAACTATTATCTCGAATTTGCAGGGGCGGCCGGCCGGCCGCCCTTTTGAATTGCTCAAGAGAATTTCAACAGCGGCTTAGAACTCTATATCGAGGGTCACCTTCGGTTCAAAAATCTTGCCTACTATTTCCAATCTGTCCTGATATGTCTGTGCGCTCGCAAAATCCCCGGGGAGCGTTTTCAGCATGTTCCACTTGCTGAATCTATCGTCCTCGAAGGGGTCCACCTTTTGACCTCCGACCACCAGCCTTGAGACATTCACGCTCCAGTTCGATCTCTTCTGATTGTTCTTCCTGCCCTGGTTCTCCTGCTCATTGGAAGACACGATAAAATCGTCTATATCCTCAAGACGTATGTGGCCAGGTATGAACATGCGGTATTCGGGCGCCAGATCGGCCCTGACCTTGAATTGCAGCGCGGGTTCCTGGGCACAGGCAGGCCGGGAAATAAGGATGACCAAAACCAGGACTGCGGCGAACGTGATATGCTGGTTAATCTTCATAATGCAGTAATTATTAACGGAGTTTCCTGTCACTCCCCTATCACCTAATATTCGGTGCGGTCAAGAACAAAGCCAAAATGAGATATCCGCCGGTTCAAAATCAGGCACAGGACAATGGATAATTGAACTGTTGAGAAATAGACTGAATAGGGTAAGGAGGTAAAGTTATGCTTCGCTGGGCCCTGATATTTTTCATTGTTGCAATCCTGGCGGCTGTGCTTGGCTTCGGCTCGCTGGTGGTGGGGGTTGCGGCGGATATCGCGAGATTCCTCTTTTTTGTTTTTATCGTTCTCCTGATAGGTTCCCTTGTACTTAATTACACGCGCCGCCCAAGGCTGTGATCCCGGGAAAGGCCGCTCAGGTTGAACTTTTTAAGGTGAAGGGATATCTACGCCTGATTGTCCTTTTCTTCCGTCTTGCTTTTTTTCTGCTTCCTTTTTTCACGCATGACAGCGACTAAAATGAACAGCAGAAAAATAAGGGGAGTCACGCCGATCACCAGGTTGGTTACTGTCCACGGCGGGGTCAGGAATATAAGACAAACTATCAGAATGCCCGCAAACAAAAAGTACATCATGTTTGAACTCATCAATGCTTAATCCTGCCTTTCCTTCTCTTTTCTGCCCAGCTTGATGGCGCAGAATTCCCCGCACATCGTGCATCCTTCCTTTTTTGCCGACTCGCTTTTTTCCAGGTACTTTTCCGCTGTTTCGGGGTCGATGGCCGTCCGGATCTGCCCCTCCCAGTCGAATTCCTTCCGGAACCTGGCCATGGACAAGTCCTTCTCCATGCTGCCGGGCAGCCCCTTGGCGATATCCGCGATATGCGCCGCGATCCGCGACGCGACGACGCCCTGGCGCACGTCGTCGAGAGAAGGCAGCCTCAGGTGCTCCGCGGGAGTGACATAGCACAGGAAATCTGCGCCTGCCGCGCCGGCTATGGCCCCGCCGACAGCCGACGTAATATGGTCGTAGCCGGGAGCGATATCCGTCGGGAGCGGCCCCAGGACATAAAAGGGGGCGCCCTTGCAGAGACTCTTTTGCAGCAGGATATTTGATGTTATTTCGTTGAGCGGCACGTGGCCCGGCCCCTCGATCATGACCTGGACCCCCTTGTCACGCGCGAGGCTGGTGAGTTCCCCGAGGATAATCAATTCCTGGACCTGGCCCCGGTCCGTCGCGTCCGCGAGACACCCCGGGCGCAGGCCGTCTCCCAGGCTGAGCACCATGTCGTAGCGCCGCGCGATTTCCAGGAGCCTGTCGTAATCCTCATAGAGCGGGTTTTCCCGCCCGTTGGCTTCCATCCAGTGCGCCAGCATCGAACCGCCCCTGCTGACTATGCCCAGGACGCGCCCCTGCCTGTTGATCCTCGCCACGCTCTCCCTCGTAACCCCGCAATGGACGGTGATGAAATCGACCCCGTCCTTTCCGTTTTCCTCGATGGCCCGGAAAATATCGTCGCCGGTCATCTCCAGGATGGCGCGCCGGCTTTCGATTATTTCCACGGCGGCCTGGTAGATCGGCACGGTGCCCACCGGACCGGGGGAGTTGTCCATGACGGCCCTGCGAATCTCCCCGATGTTCCCGCCCGTTGAGAGGTCCATTATAGTATCGGCCCCGCATGCCACAGACACTTTGATTTTTTCAAGCTCCAGCGCCAGGTCCACCCTGTCCCTGGAGGTGCCGATATTCGCATTTATTTTTGTGCGCAGGCCCTTGCCGATTGCGAGGGGCCGCGCGTTTGCATGCATCTTGTTGCGGGTGAGGACGATTGTCCCTGCTTCAATCCCCGCCCGGATGAACTCGGGCGCCACCCCCTCAATG
>JBDKTK010000202.1:0-2943 GCA_039680225.1 Syntrophaceae bacterium | reverse complement strand
GACAAAAAGCACTCCCAATTCAACCGGATACAACGAACTGCGCTTCGAAGACAAAGCCGGCAGGGAGGAGGTTTACCTCCAGGGCGAGAAGGACTGGAACATCCTCATCAAAAACGACAAGGGGCAGGAGATCGGCCATGATGAGACTCTTCATGTCGCCAATGACAGGACAAAGAATGTCGATGGAGACCAGAAAGAAACCATAGGTCGTAACAAAAAAGAGGAAGTCATCCTCGACTCAACTGAAACAGTTGGTGTCGCAAAGTTCCTTTCCACTGGCGGCTTATACCAGGTGACAGTCGGGGCGGCTATGAATGAGACCGTCATCGGGGCCAAAACTGAACAAGTCGGCGTGGTAAAAGCTGTGTTCGTTGGCGCAAACATGACAGAAAAAGTAGCAGGCGACAGGAGCAGCAGCACAAACGGCTCGCATAAGATAAACGCCAAAACGATATCGCTCGTCGCCGACGACGAAATCACATTTACGACCGGCAGCGCCACTATGACCATGAAATCATCCGGAGATATTATTCTGTCCGGGAACAATATTCAGGTCAGGGGAACGGGGGATGTAAATATAAAGGGGCAGAATATTTCAGAGAATTGAGATCGCAATGGACATAATGACAAAACAAAAAAATGAAAAAGAAGAACTGCTGGAAAAGGGGGTAAACGATCCTGATTTCCTCATGCAGGCTGTCACCATGCCGGAACAGAAAAATAGCTTGTTCGATATCGTCTCAATCAGCCGTGAAAGCATGCGCCGGAGAGATAATGTATTAACAGGCCTGCTCAAGGGGTTTAGCGATTCGGGAACACCGTTGGTTGATTTTCATGGCAACATCGACGGGAAGGCTATCGAAGCATGTTCCACCCTGAATCTGAAACCCGCAAATATCGGCAGCAAAGTTGTCCTTGCTTTTGATGATGGCAACCCTCTGTGCCCCATCATCATCGGAATAATCAAACAGGAGAAAAGAACGGAGTCGCCGCTCCTTCAGGAATGCCCGGAAAATGCGGCATCCCAGGATATAGAAGTCGATGGAGAAAGGATAATCATTGATGCCGAGAAGGAAATCGTCCTGCGATGCGGCGAATCGAGCATTACCCTGACCAAATCCGGCAAGGTCTTGATACGAGGCAAATATGTCCTGAGCAGTTCAACGGGCATGAACGAAATAAAAGGCGGCGGTGTCCGAGTAAATTAGAGGGCAAATCTAAATGGAAATTTACAATCTGACATCATTTCCCGTTTTGCCGACATTTATGATGGACGACGCCGGCTCGGAAAATTTGATCGTAATAGTTAAAGCCACCTGGCGAATGATGCCTGAAGGCGAGCTGGTGCGTCACGAAGAACAGATGCCGATTGTGACAGCGCCCGTTTACCGGGGCGAGCCGGATTCATCCAGCCTGATTTATGAAAGCGACGTCGTGCCCATAAAGGCGGGGACCGATTGCATTTTGATAGGGCATGCCTATGCGCCGCAAAAGGATACCTGCGAACTGGAAGCCGTATTTTCAGTCGGCCCGCTGGTGAGGGTCGTGCAGGTATACGGCGAGAGAAAATGGGGCAAAATTTTAGGTGTTCGCAGGCCTATAGGGCCGATACCGTTTGAAAAGATGCCCTTGATATATGAACGATCGTTTGGCGGGACTGATGAGAGTCATCCCGACAGTGCCCGCCACGAGGTCTGCCATGACAATCCTGTCGGCCGGGGGTTTTTGGCCAAACACAGCAAGAAAAATATCGATGACATTCTTTTCCCTAACATCGAGGACCCGAATGATCTGTACAAGGGCATTGAAAGTCGTCCCAAACCGGCCGGATTCGGCGCAGTCGCGCCCTTTTGGAAACCGCGCGTGGATTATGCGGGCACTTATGATGAGAAGTGGCTCAAGCACAATAGCCCGTTGCCGCCGGCGGCCATCAGGCCGGAGTATTTCAATTATGCGCCTCCCGGCCTGACATCGAAAGGTTTCCTCCGGGGCAACGAATGGGTCGCCTTGGGCAATGTAGCGCCTCACCAAAGAATCTTCCGCTTCAGCCTGCCCGATGTTCGTCCGCAGGTTGTCGTGAAGATGCTTCAGGATCGCGTAGAACTTGAAAGCTACCTCGATGCAATCATTGTCGAACCGGACGACATGAGAGTCCAGATGGTGTGGCGCGCCGGTTATAACGTGCACGGGAAAATTCGGCAGATCAGGCAAATCCAAATAGAAACCTGAACAGGAGGAAATAGATCGTGGCAACCAGGACAACCGTCAATGGACAGACAGTCGTTCACAAAACGAGCGAGGGGAAAGTGAACACCTTTCCGGACGTGTGCAAGACACAGGTAGGTTCGGCGGTGGTGCCGATACCGTATTCCAACACCGCAGTTTCGCAGAACACCTCGAATGGAAGCAAAACGGTAAAAGTAGACGGCAACCCGATAATGCTCAAGGATTCAGTTTTCTCCAAGAGCACGGGGGATGAGGCGGGAAGCCAGAAAGGCGTCAAGTCGGGCCAGACCGGGGGCGAGGCGAAATTCACCAATTACTCGTTCAATGTGAAAGTGGAAGGCCGCAATGTCTGCCGGCGGCTTGATCCCATGATCAGCAATAAAGGCAATACGCCGCCCGCGCCGGTGATGCAGCCCAATGCGGGAGGAAAGGAACTCAAGGATAAATACCCCCTGCCCATCGCATTCGTTTACATGGACCCGGATGCAGTGACAGGCAAAATCAGTCAGCCGATGTTTCAGACTCTTCACACCGCCGAAGGTCCGGAGACACACAAGCAGCAAAGCGAAGGATATATGGGATCGCTCCACCTGTGCGACCAGCCCGGGGGCGAATACACCATAAAATTCGACGAATTCAATACAGAGAAAGACAGCTACGAAGAAGGGCAATAATATGGGACTAATCAACTATATAGACATTGACTGGCCGCAGCTC
>JBDKTK010000201.1:0-1780 GCA_039680225.1 Syntrophaceae bacterium | reverse complement strand
CCGCATTCCGGGCCGCCGGTATCTCTTTCGACACCCTCTGGAGCCAGCTGGAACCTGAAAGGCTCGACAACTTCGATCTCGGTTTCCGTTACAAGGGAAAGATGTTCGGCATCGCCCCGACGCTCTATTACTCAAAGGACAAGAACAAGACGGTCACCGTGTACGATACCGTCGTGGGCGCCTCTTATCTTCAGAGCAACGCGGACGCCACCTCCTACGGCGCGGAACTGGAGATAACGATCCAACCGCCCATACCCGTCGCGGGTGACCTGCTGCTCTATCTGTCGGGCTCCTACAACAAATATGAGTTCGATAACAACATCATGAACGCCAGCAACAACATCGTGCACTGCAAAGGCAAGCAGATACCCGACACACCCCAGTACATGGCAAAGTTCGGGGCGACCTATTCATTCAAGGGATTTTCCATCACGCCAATGGTGCGCTATCTGGGAGAGCGCTACGGAGACGTGGAGAATGAGGAAAAGATCGACGCCTATGCACTGGCCGATCTGTACATGTCCTATAGTACGGGACGCCTCGGGATCGTCGAGGACATCAGGTTCAGCCTGAACTTCCTTAATCTCTTTAATAAGCAATACATCGGGCTTATCAACACGTCGGATTTCACGCTCTCAAATTCCACAAGCTATTATCCGGGTGCCCCCCTGACGGTGATGGGTGGAATGACAGTGAAATTCTAGAGGTATGATGCAATGAGGGTGACCGTATTGAAAACAGCCGGTACAAAGTGGTCGCTTCTCGTCATTCTGGCACTATGCATCATGATACTAGTCTCCGCAGGGAGTCCTGTCCATGGCCGGCAGGTAACCGACATGGCAGGACGCACCGTTACGATAGGCCAAGCCAGGAAAGTCTGGCCGGCCTACCCGCCGCTCATGCATCTCGTGTACGCCATCGATCCTTCCCTGCTCGTCGGCTGGACCGTACCCATATCCGCCGCTAACAGCAAATACATTCAGGCACCCCAGCGAAACCTGCCTGTCATCGGCGGATGGTTCGGCCAGCGGACACCAAACCTGGAAAACCTCGCTGCCGCCGGCCCGGACTTTGCGCTTGCGTGGGACGAGACAATTACCGCCAGGCCAAACATGGTTGAGATCCTTGGCAAGCTGAACATACCCGTTCTCGCCGTACGTCTTTTTCGCCTGTCAGATTACCCGGACGCCCTCAGATTTCTGGGAGATGTTCTTAACAGGGAGGAAAGGGCCCGTGAGCTCAGGAACTACATTGAGCAGACAATCGCCGAGATGAAAAAGTTCAGCGGCAGCATCGCAAAGGAGAAAAAGGTCTCCGTTTACTATGCCATAGGGCCGGACGGCCTCACGAACGATTGCGACCATATGCCTTTCCTTAATGAAGCGATAGACCTTGCGGGGGGCCGCAATGTCTATCAGTGCCGTCCCGCAGACAGGATGACGGGCAAAAAAATAGACATGGAGAGGCTCCTCATCTTTGATCCGGAGGTGATCATCACACAGGATACCATATTCTTTTCACGGGTCTACTCCGACCCGCGCTACAGGCTCCTTAAGGCGGTCAAGAACCACAGGGTCTACATGATCCCGGGAACACCGTTTAACTGGCTCAATTATCCCCCCACCTACATGCGGGCGCTGGGAATAAGGTGGCTTGCCAAAATGCTTTATCCGGGACTTTACGCGGCAGATCTGCGCAAGGAGACAAAGCTGTTTTTCAAACTCTTCCTGAGGGTCGATCTCGGCGATGACGAGGCAGACGAGATCCTGCTTCTGAAAAC
>JBDKTK010000200.1:0-2475 GCA_039680225.1 Syntrophaceae bacterium | reverse complement strand
TAGCCCTGGGGGAGTTCAGTCAAAAAGCCATGGGCCCCGGAATACTTTGCCGTGGCAACGATCTTCTCGTCGCCGACCGGCAGCTCCGTATTGCCTATCCAGATGTTTTCCCGGGCCGTCATCTGGTATTGGGCATAATCCTGGAAAATTATGCCGATTTTCCGGCGCAGGGCAGCGCCGTCCAGGCTGCGCAAATCGACGCCGTCCAGGGTGATTCTCCCCGCTGTCGGGTCGTAGAGTCGGCACAGGAGCTTCACAAGCGTCGTTTTTCCGGACCCGTTTTCGCCGACAAGCGCCACGACCTGTCCCGGGGCGATCTTCAGGCTTATATCTTCGAGGACAGTCGCCTCCCCGGTCGGATACCGGAACCCCACCCGGTCGAAAACAATCCCTTCCTTGATGGGCCCGGGCACAGGCAAGGCAGGGTGAGGAGCGGCAATACGGGGCTTCAGGTCGAGGAATTCGTAAAATTTGGATATGAAGAGGTTGTCTTCGTACAGGCTTGCCAACCCGCCCAGGATTTCCTTTAAATGGTCCTGCGCCTGCTGGAAAGCCTGGTAGTACATCACCATGTCGCCCAGGGTCATAGTTCCCTGGACCGTCCGGTACGCGATCAGGGCCAGGCATCCGAAAATAGCCAACACGGCCAGCGCTTCGGAGACAAGCTCCGTGAGGGCATATCGCGAGGCGATGCCCAGCTTCTCCCGCCGGAGGATTTGGCGGACCTCCTGGAACCTTTTGATAAACAGGGGCCCCAGGTTGAAAAGGCGGATCTCCTTTGCATAATACTGGCCGGTGATGAGCCAGTTCAAATAAGTGGCCGTTCTATCCGCGGCCGACCGTTCGGTCTGCCAGCGAAAGAGCCGGTCGGCATATTTCAGGCGGAAGAAGAGGCCCGGAATGAGGGAAGCGCAGAGGATCGCCGCAATGCCCCAATGGAAAGCAAAGAGCAGGGTGGCAATGCCTGCCAGGGTGACGCCGTTCTGGACTATCTGGATGATCCCGGTGACAATGCTGGTCGGGCGGTGAGGCGCTTCCAGCTGGGCCCGGTGCAGGGTGTCGTAGAAATGAGAGTTTTCATAGTATTCCAGGTCGACATCCACGGATTTCCTGTGGAGCATTTCCTGCACGTGATCGGTCACGATCTGCGATTGGGCCTGCTTTACCACCTTAGCCGCAGAGGCAAGGACCGCCGCGGCCAAGACTGTTGCCCCCATCAGGGATACCAGCAGCGCGATATGGCCGAAGGCAGCTTCCTTCCCGGGGGCCGTAATGCCTGCAGTCACCGCATCCACGGTAAGCTTCATGAGATAGAGCTGGATAAGCGGCAGCACGGCCTGGAGCAGGAGGAGCAGCGTGCTCAGAAGGGCCCAGCCGGGTGCGGCCTTCCACAGGAGATTGAGCGCCCGTCCGAGGTGGACCTTGTGAATGGCGGGATTAAGAGATTCACCGGCCATTGAGGACCTTGGCCCGCGCTTTGGCCACTGCACAGAAGTATGGTGTGGGTCCGTCCAGTTCGCCCGTCTCCAGGTGGGCATGCGCCGGGCACCACATGCAGAGGTTCACCAGGGAACAGACCCGGCAAGTTTTGAGGAACTCCCGCCGGGACGAACGCATTTGCTGCACCCTGGGCGTGAACTCGTGCCAGGCCTCGGAAAGGGCGCCCCAGCGCAGGTCGTATACCGTTTCCGGCGCCCAGAGGGACGAGCAAAGGCGGAATTTCCCGTCATAGCTGATATTGAAGCTGCCCTTCCCGGCGCCGCAGTGGAAAAGGTGGTGGCAGCCGAAATGGGTGAACTCCTCGTTAATGAGCGTGGAGCAGTTCCTGTGCAGGGCCCCCATCCGCTGCTCGTCTTTCCCCTCGAGGGCGACGATCTGCTCCGGGGTGAGCCGTTCCGCCAGTATGCCGCGGTTGCCTTCCGCGTTGCCGTCAAACCGCAGATGCAGCTGCGGGTCAAAGCGGAAGAAATCCTTTGTCCTGGCCCGGCAGAATTCCGCTATTGCCTCCTGCTCGTGGAGATTGGACTGCATGGCCATCGCCTTCAGGCGCACTCGGACGCCGCTTTCCATGAGCAGGCCCAAACCTTCCATGAAACGGTCGAACGTGCCGGCCTTTCGCGAGATGCGTTCATACGTGTCGCGCGTCACTCCATAGACCGTTACCTCGATGTCCCGGGGCGGGTATTTCCGAAAAAGTTCGATATGGGTTTCGCCGATGAGGGTGGCATTGGTGAAGACTGAAACGAGCAGGCCCTTGCGCTTGAGCAGGCGGTAGATATCGGCGAAATCGGGCCGCAGCAGCGGCTCGCCGCCGGTGAGAAGGCACCAGACCGCTCCCAAATCCACGGCCTGACCGGCAATCCTGTCGATTTCGTCGACAGTGAGCTCCGCCGAACGGGCGTCGCGATCGCCTGCCGGCAGGTTGATATAGCAGTGGCGGCAGTTGTTGTTGCAGCGCGCCGTGACTTCCATGTC
>JBDKTK010000199.1:0-8307 GCA_039680225.1 Syntrophaceae bacterium | reverse complement strand
TGATGTTCGGCAGGATCAGGTCGCCCCCGTTGTTGTTGCAGGCAAACCCGATCACCTCGCCGAGGATCTCGGCCCCCCGCGCCTTCGCCCGTTCCAGCTCTTCCAGCAGGACGACCCCTGCCCCTTCGCCCACGACCAGGCCGTCCCTGTTCACATCGAAAGGACGCGGCGTGGAACTGGGGCTGTCGTTGAAGGCCGTCGAACAGGCAAGGAGGTTGTCGAAGACGGCCACAGTCGTCGTGTCGTACTCGTCCGCGCCCCCGCAGAGCATGGCGTCCTGCATCCCGAACTTGACCATCTCGTAGCCGTAGCCGATGGACTGGCTGCTCGTCGTGCAGGCCGTGCACGATGAGATGACGCGGCCCGTGATGCCGAACATCTTGGTGATGTTCACGGCCGTCGTATGGACCATGGATTTCAGGTAATCGACGGCGCCGATGGATTTGTAGCCCGCGTGCTCGCCGGTGAAGAAAGTCCGGTAAATCGACCTCTGCACAGTGGGGCTCCCGTGCGTCGAGCCGAAGGCGACCCCCAGCCGGCCCGAGGTTATGAAATCTTTTTCCAGGCCGGACGCCTCCAGCGCCTCTTTCACCACCTGGCAGGCGTAATAGGCGACGGGGCCCAGCGTCTTGCGGAACTGGCGCGCAAAGTTGTATTCAATGGGGTAATCGACCGTCCCGAAGACCCTGGAGTGGATGTACTTCGTCAGGACGTCGTCATCCCTGAGCGTCTTCACTCCGGAGACGCCGTTCCTGAGGCTGTGAAGGATCTCGCTGCGGGACCGGCCTATCGGGGTAATTGACGAACAAGCGGTTATGACGACCCTTCTTTCCATGATGACCCCTGATCTTTAAGCGGCCTGCCTGGACCTGGACAGCATCTCGACATAGTCGCACACCTGTCCGAGCGTCCGGATATCCATGGCCCGCTTTTTTTCTTCCTGGGTGAGTTCGGTCTTCAGCAGGTGCTCTATTTCCATGAGAAGCTCCAGGGCGTCGATGCTGTCGAACCCGTGCACTTCCCTCAAATCATCGGCCATTGAGGGATTATTGATTTCGAATTCCTTGCGGAAATATTCAAGTATGGCTGTTTCAATCTCTTTCCGCGTCATAAAATTTTTTAGCCTCCCGCAAGGGGGTCCTTTCAAGGCGATATTTTTTTTCAGCTGAACGGGTCTGAAAAGATGTCGTACCGGAGAGGTTATCAAGAAAGCCAACGGCCGAATTTCCTGCCCCGGCTTGCAGACATCCGCAATCCGCCTGACTTAAAAAAACGGCCGCGTTCACATCAGTTCCGCGTCCATTAAACCGGTACAGACAGTTTCCCCATCCAGGGCAATCCTGAATTGATAGACTGCGATATTGTCCTTATCCGAGGACGTCAATTTCAAAGATAAAAACGCACCCGGCCTGACCGGCAACCGGAACCTGACTTTTCTGATGTTCGAAATCCTTGCCCTTTTTCCCGCTTCGGCCTGCCGGCGCCTGATCGTCTCGCTTACCATCGCAAGCAGGGCAATTCCCGGAAGGACCGGTTCATTCGGAAAATGCCCCGAAAACCAGGGCGAAGCGGCGCCTACGTGAACCTCTGCGGTAACAGAGCCGTCCGGCCCAGGTTTACCGGGAGAAAGGAGGTGCCAGGTTTCCTGCGCGCTTTCTTTATTGGAATCCACCATCAGCTTGATCTTGCCTGTTTTATACTGTTTTGAGGGTATATCAATTATTTGACGTTTAGGCAAATGGCTTATCTACGGGCTTTTGCTGAATGTTTTCACCATGACGGGCCTCCCGATCAACTCCCCGAGGGGGACCGCCCGGAGCCCCTTGAGCTTCAAGCCGGAAAGGACCAGGTCGACCTCCCGCAGCCAGGTATTTATTTCAGATGCCGGACCGGAATACGTCGTTCCCGGGGGCCGGGTATCGTGAAGGAGGATGATGTCTCCCGGTTTCACCCTTTTCAGGACCTTCCCGGAAAGGCCCTTCAGGCGCCTGTTGCCGAAATCGTAGCCGCGGCAGGAGAAATTCAGGACATAAAGCCCCAGGTTATCGAGTATCCCGCCCAGCAGGGAATTGGTTACGCCCACCGGCGGCCGGAAAGCCAGGGGGGAAACACCGTAACGTTGCAGCGCCTCCTGCGTGGTCTCGATTTCCCGGATGATTGTCTTGCGGCCGCGCAACATCAACAACGGGTCGTGATGGTAGGAATGATTGCCGATTTCGTGTCCCCGGGCGATGATGGCCTCGATGAGTTCGCCGTGCATTGCGGCGCGCCCGCCGGCGACAAAAAACGCCGCCTTGACCCCGTGGCGGTCCAGGAGTTCCAACAACGGCGGGGTGGTCAGGGGGTCGGGCCCGTCGTCAAAGGTAACGGCGACAACAGGCTCTTTGGTTTTCGCCCTGCTCACGGTTTCCAGAAAGAACCCCCCATAAGACGGGCAGAGGGATGCAACCAGACAGGAAACAGCAAATCCGGCCAGCGGCAGTATCGCCAGCTCGGGACGGATGAACCATAAAAAAGCTGCAAGCGCCAGGGCCGCGATGCCGCTCAGGACTGCCGGCGTGGCGGCCGGGTTGTGTGCTGGTTTATGTCCGGGGCCGCTCATTTGATCAGGCGCTCCCAGAGGGGCCCCACGTGGCCCCAGGCATGGAGCCTGTCCATCATCCTGTACATCCCCCGAGGGCCGGAGCCTATGATCCAGTTGGTGCGCCCGGCCGCATGGTTCGTTATAATTTCAACGGCCCTGTTGCGGTCCAGACCCGGCGACCAGTAAAAAGCCGGATCGAGGAAATTGGCATCGGCTGTTATCTGCCCTTCCCTGACCGCGATCTCGAACAGACCGGTATGGGGATATATCCGGACCCCGCCGAAGATGAAGAAGACTGTTTTTTCCAGCTTGTCGCAGTTCGCGAGCGACTCCCGCAGCGTTGCCTCGTTCTCTCCCGGCCCGCCCGGCATGAGATAGTGGGCAACGTGCAGGCCCGCTTCGACGGCCAGCCGGTGCGATTCGAGGACGCTCTTGACCCGGAAGGGTTTTCTGTATGCCTCGAGGACGGGGTCGGAAAGGGCTTCCGTCCCGAACTCCACGTGCCGGAGCCCCGTATCGGCCAGTGTCCGGTAATAGCCGGCGGGCGCGGGCGTCGGAGTGAAGAAGCCTCCCCAGGGAATCGAGACCCCTTCCTTTTTGAATGCCAGGGCGACTTTCAGGCTGTGGTCGTAGCTGCCGTTGAATGTCGAATCCGCAATGTAAATATATTTCGCGCCGGCGTCCTGGAGCATCCTGGCATTGCGGGCCGCCATTTCAGGCTCGGCGCACCGGAAAGCGCCGCCTTCGATCAGGGGGTAAGTGCAATACACGCATTGAAACGGGCAGCCCCGCTTGGTCTGCAGGTTCAGCATGCCGCCTCTCCGGATGTAGAGCTGCCGGTAGGAAGTCTCCGGAATGGCGCCGAGTCCGTGCAGGTCCGTCAGGGGCGCCGGATATTCCGCTTCCGCCGGGCCGTCCTTCATGATCACACCGGGAATGTCGTTCACGGGAGTTTTCCCCTCCAGCGCGTCCAGGAGGAGCGGGAACCTTTCGCCTTCCCCGATCACGCCGAAATCGGCGTCCACGGCGGCCATGAATTCCCGGGGCAGGATGGTGAAGCCGCTTCCACCCAGGACGATTACGGCCCCCGAACACCTGCGGATGCCGGAGATCAGGCTGCGGACCGAGTCCACGAAAGTTTCCGTGTTTGCCTCATCGATGTTGTCGATATTGCGGATCGAGATGCCGATCACATCGGGGCGAAAATCCCCGATGACGGCCAAAAGGGCCTGCTCGCCGCCTTGCAGTTCGTTCACATCGACGCTCTTCACGTCATGGCCGGCCGGGATTGAATCAATTACATAATCCAGTCCCAGCGGATACACCGAATAGGGCCGCGTCATGGTGTTGGTGGAAACGAGCAGCACTCTCACAGGATCTCTCCGGCGACTTCCCGCATGAACTTGTCGGCGCCGGCGATATGCCGGACTGCCTGGAAGGACCCTAAAACAGTGCCGAGGATGCCGGGCGAGAGCCTGTTCTGGCCGGACAGGTAGAGGCCCTTCACGGGCGCGCGGTTCAGGGACGCCGCTTTCATCAGCTGCCCCGCGGAGCGCAGTATCCCGTAAGGCGATCCGTCCGGGCTGCCCGTCCAATCGCGGACGGTGAGCGGGGTATAGGCGTCCAGCAGCTGAACGTCTTCAAGAGGTCCGAGCAGTTTTTCAGCCCTGTTGATCAACTCCCGGGCCTTTTCCGCTTTCGCCGCCTCATAGCCGCTGCCCCGTTTTCCCGAGAGAGTGCCTTCCCATTGCCGCCATTCCCCGATCGGGCTCGACGTGATCATTGAAAGGAGTTTCGTCCCCGGCCTGCCGGTTTTGAGCACCTGGTGGAATGTCCCGTTCAGTTCATTGTCGTCTTCGAACCTCAGCCGGTAAATATTGTACGGCAGGTCCAGGGAGGAGCTGACGGACGCATTGACCCCGAAGAGGCCCTTGGTGTTCGCGATCGAGCGGGCCCTTTCCACATAAGATTCCCGGACGCACCCGGGAGGCAGCAGTGAGACCATGGTCCGGGGATGGATTGCCGCAACCACGGCATCGGCGCGCACCAGGCGGCCCGACTGCAGGACCGCCCCCACGGCGCTGCCCGACTCTACTCTGATTTCTTTGACACCGTCTCCGGTTATGACTGTCCCTCCCAGGGCGGAGAACCGGGACAGAAAGGCGTCCGCCATGCCGCCGCGGCCGGCGGGCCGCCATGAGGAAAGCAGGTATGACGCTAAAGACATGTAATACAGGAATACGGGGCAATCGCGCAGCGGAACGCCGATCAGGGTGGAGGGGACGCTCAGCAAGGCTGTGAGGCGGCGGGAGCATCCCATCTCGTTAAGGCGCTGTCCCATGGGATCCATGCTGTCGGGGGAAATCGGCATTATCGAGGGGGACAGGATCATGTCCAGCCGGGAGAGGACCAGGGAAGTTGCCCGGAGTTCTTCCATTATGGCCGAGACCTGGCGCGCTTCGGCGGGAAAGCAGCTCCGCAGCTTGTCTTCAAAGGCATCCAGGCCTTCGGGAAGGTCAAAGACGAAATCGTCAAAGGCATACTTGTCGATCACGCCCCCCGCACCCATTCGCTCCAGGGGGATTGAATCGGACACCCCCAGGTAATCCCATAATCTCCTCAGGGGCTGGCCCCTGTCGAGGCCTCCCATGTAATGGACCCCGGTCGGACAGTCGATCCCGCCGCGCCGGTAAGTGCGCAGCAATCCGCCGGCCAGCGGCGCCTTTTCAACTATCGCGACATTGAAACCGATTTTGGAAAGTATGATGCCGGTCGTCAGTCCGCCGATCCCGGATCCGATGACCAGGACGTTTCCCGGCATTTTCTCTCTGGGCTTTTCCATGAGGGCGGATTTTTTGCACATTTCCCTGAAAAAAGCAACCGCGGGCCCTGGGACTCATGTGTTTGACGTCATGCCCGTGAAGGAGGGCATCCAGGGTCCCGGTCAGGACCGGGAATGACGAGCAGGGCTGGGGCACACGGAACCGGCACTATTGTCTCTTGGAATTACCGGAAACAAAAAAAGGCAGGTCCGGCCTGCCCTTTTCGCTCCAATATCTTGCGTGCTGCGGGTCAGAACGAATCCAGCGCCTCGCTGCGGGTCTTGTGAATCTCGAAGACATCGTCGAGCTGGGTCATTTTGATCACGTTCTGCACGCCGGAAGACAGGCTGCAGAACACCACCCGTCCGTTCTTTTCCTTCATCTTCCTGACCAATGCTATGAATACCCGCAGGCCGCTTGAGCTCAGGCATTCCAGGTTTTCCAGGTCGAAGACCATCTTCAGGAAACCTTCCTGAAGTTTTTCATTAAGCTTGGCCTCGGTCTTTAGAGAGTTGGCCAAGTCCATCCGCCCTTCCGGATAATAAACTATGATGTCCCCCTGGGTTATGTAATTAAGGCGCATCCGGTGTCTCCTCTCCTACCTGTTCAAGCTGGCTGTCAGGTAATCTAAAGTTATCGGCAGGTTTAGAATAAGCTTCGGCACGACCTGCAGGGCTATTTGCGCGCTCTGCAGGCGGCATTCGTGCAAATGGCCTCCCTGTTTCTTGTCTTCCGTGAGGAAATGCAGATGGAACCCGGGCATGCTGAGCGATTTTATGAACCGCGGCACATAGAACCCCGCCAGGGTCCCCCGGACATCCGAGAACTCGAACACCGGCCGGTCATCGCTTCCCTCCTCTTCCTTCAGGGGATGGTAATTCTCCTGTTTCTGCACGGACCAGACCCTGACATTGCTGAAAATCCCGTCTATCCGGATGGCATAAAGCATGTTCCTGGAGACAATAAGCCTTTCGAGGATGGAATTGAAGGCGGCATAGTCCAGGTCGCCCTCGATCTCTTCGACCAGGTCGGGCGAGAAAAAAGTCACGCACGCAAAAGGCGTCCTGGCGCCGTCATCTATATCGTATGTGAAACCGTCCGCGCCCAGCCTGTAGACCCTGCCGTCGATCATCAACATCTCCCCGTCGAGGTTGTTGAAGGTGCCCAGGCCGAAATCCCCGTATTTTTTCAGATCGTACACGAAAGTGTCCTGCTCGTAAAAGCCCTTCAGCAGCGAATTGACGGGGGCGGAAAGGTACACCGCGTTTCCCTTCTCATTTGTCCTGATATAGCTCTGCAGGGCCCGGGCCATGACGTCAGATGACGACCGGCCGGTCGTCTCGCAGAAGGCTGCAAGCTCGTCGATAATGTAATCGGGTATTCCGCTGACATTTTCGAATTTCTTCATTGCACTTCTCCAGGTCATGAACTGAACATGGACATAGCCTTTTCGCGGCCGTCGTGGATCTCGAACACAGAGTCGAGCTGGGTTATCTTGAATACATTCAGGACCGAGGGGTTCGGGCGGCAGAAGACCAGCCTGCCTTTCGAGCCTTTAAGCCTCTTTGCGCATTCTATGAAAATCCTCAGGCCGCTCGAGCTCAGGAAATCAAGCCCGCCCAGGTCGATAAGGATGCGGCCGGCCCCCGAATCCAGCAGCTCTTTCATTTGCTTTTCCAGTTCCATGGACATCATTATGTCAAGACGGCCCTGCAGGGTCACGATATTCACCCCGCCGGCTTTGGTAATCTCGATTTCCATTCCCATCGCGCCTCCCGCAATCAGGAAATTTTCTTGATGAGCCTTGTCCTGTTTTCCCCTTCGACTCGCTCGTAATGGAACTCGTCCATCAGCTTCCTCGTGATGAACAGGCCCAACCCAGGGTATTCCTCAGTCAGCAGGGCCTTGCCAAGCATGGGGTTCTCCCCCCCCGGCTTGTACTCGATGCCTTTATCGAAAAACGTGATTTCCAATTTTTTATTATTGAGCGAAGCGGCGACCCTGATGCCGCCGCCGGGGTCGTTCTTGTATCCATGGATCATTATGTTCGAGAGGATCTCGTCAACGGCAATCAGGACGTCGTTGAGGACGCGCCGGGACACTCCCGCCCCGCTCAAAAGGCCCTCAATCCCCCCGGTCACTTCGGCAAGCGATTGCATGTCGCTCTTCACTTCACATTCAAGTCTCTTTTCCATTTCCTGCCTTGAAACTCACCGCCATCAGCGTAATATCGTCCGCCTGCTCGGCATCGCCCCTGAAAGCCGCCACATCGTCCACGACTTTTTCCAATATGCTTTTGCACCCCGCCGCGCCGGCGGCCGCGAGCAGCCTTTTTTTCAGCCTGCGCTCGCCGTACTCTTCGAACCTGCTGTTTGTCGCCTCGGTTATACCGTCGGTGAAAAGAAAGAGCAATGCCCCGTCGCCGTATTTTACCGTGCTGTCCTGGTACCGGCTGTCATCGAAGATGCCCATGGGCCTGCCGCTCGTCGTGAGCAGCTTGATTTCCCGGGTATTTTTGTCGAGGAGGAACTGTTCGAGGTGGCCGGCATTGGAATATACCAGCTCCTGCTTCCCGGCGTCGACGATGCAGCAAAAACAGGTGACAAACATTCCGGCCTTTGAATCGCTGCAGATCTGCCGGTTGACGATATCCATCATTTCCGCCGGGCTCCTGTCGGCGATGAAATTGGCCCGGATGAAACTCCTCGACAGGGCCATGAACAAGCCGGCCGATATGCCTTTGCCGGAAACATCGGCAATCACCAGGCCGTATTTCCCGCCGCCCAGCGGGACAAAATCATAAAAATCGCCGCCCACCATCTTGGCGGGAACGGTCAGGGCCGCTATATCAATGTCGTCTCCGCAATGGAATTCCCCGGGAAGGATGTCGCGCTGGAGCCG
>JBDKTK010000198.1:0-10578 GCA_039680225.1 Syntrophaceae bacterium | reverse complement strand
CCAGAGGAAATCGCTTCGGTTAAAGCGGTCAGAAGAGATTTTTCCACAATCAGATGGACCGCATTTTCCTTTAATTGAAGTATTTTTTTTACATAGTCGAGCGTCGTCCATTTCCCGATGTGATCTTCGGGAACAATGATTGCATTTTCGCCCAGGTTTTGGCACGACGCCAGACCTTCGACAAAACCTCGGACGTGCTCCTCGGACCCCTCAATCACCACATCGTAATATGCCTTCAAGGGACCTCCTTTTCAGAAAAAAATCAAAGTCACAAGCATAAAAACCGGAATCAGGACAGGTATTGAATATTTCACGATATAACCAAAGAAACTGGGCATGTTGACACCCGCCTCCTCGGCTATGGATTTAACCATGAAATTCGGGGCATTTCCAATATAAGTGTTTGCTCCCATGAACACAGACCCAATGGAAATAGCCTTGAGGTAGCTGACAAAAACGGGGCTTATCGCAATACCTCCCGAACAGGCTGCCGGCACCATGGCTTCTGTCATTTGCAGCTTGCCGAGTATCTGGTTAAAGAAAGTCAGATAAGTCGGGGCATTGTCCAAAACCGATGAGAGCGCCCCGGAAACCCAGAAATACTGGGATGGCTCGTTTATAAGCATTATCATTCCGAGCGGCCCGGATCTGCCCGCCTTCAGAATTGCCAGTGCGGGTATGATCGTGATGAAAATGCCCGCGAACAGTTTCGCCACTTCCTTAATGGGCCCCCAGCTGAACTCGTTTTTTTCCCGCAGGCTGCCGGGAGTCAATTTGAAAGCTGCCAGCCCGATCGCTATCAGCAGAGCGTCCCGCAAAAGGCTTTGGATTTCTAAATGCAGTCCAAAGAGATTTACTTCCCCGGCTCTCCAGTATCCGCTCATAACGACGGAGCCGACTATTCCCGCCAGGAACACTAAGTTATATGCCCCCTCAATTTTAAAAGTTCCCGGGCTTGACTTTAGTTCAATGGCAAAGTGTTTCTCTTTCCTGAAATGGTAAATATCAATTCCAAAAAAGATAAGCAACAGGGTTACAGACGTGAAAAGCATGTGCGGCAATATGGCCGTAGTCACCCAAAAAAAGGGGACATTATGGAGGAACCCCAGGAACAGCGGCGGATCTCCCAGAGGTGTGAGCGCCCCTCCCACATTGGCGACGAGGATTATAAAAAAGCAGACGATATGGGACTTCCTAGCCCGGTCGGCATTGGCCCGTAACAAAGGACGGATCATGACCATTGCCGCACCGGTCGTCCCTATCCAGGAGGCCAGCAAAGTTCCGATCCCGATCAAAACAGCATTTACAGCCGGCGTGCCCCTCGGCACAGATGATACGACAATGCCTCCCGCAACGGTGAAAAGCGCCCACAGGAGGATTATGAACGGTATGTAATCTATTATGAAAATGTGCAGTATCTCATACACGGCCAACCCGCGATATTGAAATATGAAAGGAACGGCCAGCAAAACCGCCCAGAAAAAAGAAACCTTACCAAAATGGTGATGCCAGAAATGAGGGGCAAGCAACGGGAAAAGCGCTATGGAGAGGAGAATTCCGCAAAAAGGCAGAATGCTCCATAACGGCAGAGATTGACCGAGGGGAGCGCCGGAATTGTCCGGAGATGCTTCACAGACAAAGGGGAATGCAAGTGACACAAGCAGAACAGAAAATATAAAGGCTGAAAAAATTGAAACTATCCTTCGATGCGCTTTCTTCATAGACTGTATATAAAAAAAAAGAGCCGGAAAATCAATCAATCCGGCCCTTTTTTTTCAAAGTATTTATTGAATGGTTAGCTGCGCTCGGCGACTTTTATCCTGGTTTCCGCCCTCAGCAGAGCATCTTTCATTTTGTCGAAATCGGGATCATCCTTGGTCAGCTTGGACAGGTTCTGTTCCGCCTTGTCCTTGGCCCTTTTTGCCCTCTCCACGTCTATGTCTTCCGCTTTTTCGCAGGACTCGACCAGGATCGTTACCTTCTGGGCCGTGACTTCGGCGTATCCCGTATTAACCGCGTAATAGCTCTTCTTGTTTTCCTTGGTGAAATTCAATTCTCCGAATTTGACTGCGCTCAACAGCGACTCGTGTCCCATGAGGACCCCGAATTCGCCTTCCACACCGGGAATCGTGACTTCTTCAACCTCGCCGTTGAACACGGTCTTTTCCGGCGTTACTATTTCAAGCATCAATTGATCTGCCATCGTCCACCTCCCGGACTGCTATTCAGAAAGCCTGCGCGCCTTCTCGACTGCCTCTTCAATGCCGCCGACCATGTAGAAAGCCTGCTCGGGAAGATCATCGTGCTTTCCTTCCAGGATCTCCTTAAACCCGCGAACGGTGTCGGCGACTGAAACGAACTTGCCTTCAGTACCGGTGAACTGTGCGGCCACGAAGAACGGCTGGGAAAGGAATCTCTGGATCTTCCTGGCGCGGCTGACCGTGATCTTGTCGGCTTCGGAAAGCTCGTCCATACCGAGGATGGCGATGATGTCCTGCAGGTCTTTGTACTTTTGCAGGATCAGCTGTACGTTCCTTGAAACTTCATAATGCTCTTCACCGATAACGTTCGGATCGAGAATCCTGGAAGTGGAGTCAAGCGGGTCGACAGCGGGATAAATTCCGAGTTCGGCAATAGGCCGGGAAAGAACGACTGTTCCATCAAGGTGCGCAAAAGTTGTCGCAGGCGCCGGGTCCGTAAGGTCGTCCGCCGGGACGTAAACGCACTGAACGGCCGTAATGGAGCCTTTATCAGTTGAGGTGATCCTCTCCTGGAGCTCTCCAAGGTCGGTGGCCAGAGTGGGCTGGTAACCGACGGCTGAAGGCATGCGGCCGAGGAGGGCCGAGACTTCCGAGCCGGCCTGGGTGAACCGGAATATGTTGTCTACGAACAGAAGCACGTCCTGTCCTTCAATATCGCGGAAATACTCGGCAGCCGTCAGCCCGGTAAGAGCCACGCGGGCGCGGGCTCCCGGGGGTTCCGTCATCTGGCCGTAAATAAGCGCGGCCTTTGAGATAACGCCCGACTGCTTCATTTCGAGGTAAAGGTCGTTGCCTTCTCTTGTCCTCTCGCCGACGCCGGCAAACACTGAGATGCCGCCGTGGTGCATGGCGATGTTATGGATCATTTCCATCATGACGACGGTCTTGCCGACTCCGGCGCCGCCGAACATGCCCATTTTACCTCCGCGGGGGAACGGGACCAGAAGATCGATAACCTTGACGCCCGTCTCAAGGACGTGCACCGAGGTGTCCTGCTCGGTGAAGCTCGGGGCCGACCTGTGGATAGGCATTTTTTTATCCTGGCTTAAGGGGCCGAGGCCGTCAACCGGCCTGCCGACCACGTTCATGATCCTGCCGAGAGTGGCTTCGCCGACCGGGACCCGGATCGGGGCCCCAGTGTTCTTGGCAACCATGCCGCGGACCAGGCCGTCTGTGACATCCATTGAAATGCATCTGACAGTGTTTCCGCCAAGGTGTTGGGCGACTTCAATGATGAGATTGTCTTCTTCATCATTAATCGTCGGATTTGTAATTGTCAGGGCGTCCAGTATATGAGGAAGATTACCGTCTTCAAACAGAACATCAATTACCGGTCCGATGACCTGAACGATTTTTCCTGCGTTCATATTAATTCTCCTTGAGTTATATTCTAATCATAACCTTTTTTTATCCGCTTAAGGCTTCGGCGCCGCCGACAATATCCATCAACTCTTTCGTTATTTGAGCCTGTCTTGTCTTGTTGAACATAAGAGTAAGGCTCTGTACCATTTCATCGCAGTTGCTGGTCGCGTTATCCATAGCCATCATCCTGGCCGCGTTTTCTCCTGCCGAAGTCTCCACCAGGGCGCGGTAAAGCAGCACCCGGATGTACATGGGGAGCAGCCTGTTCAGAAGTTCTTCATCTGAAGGCTCGTACGTGTAGTCGACCCTCTTGTCGTCGGAAACACTTTCTTCCTCGGCAAGGGAGGGTATAGGCAGCAGCCTGACAACCTTGGGCCTTTGGATCGCGACGGAACTGAACTCGCTGAATATCATGTAAAGCTCATCGTAATCTTCAGAAATAAAGGAGGGTATTACGTCCTCGCCGATCCGGGATGCCAATGTCATATCAAATTTACCGAATACATCGCTGTGCGCGCTGATGACTTTGGCCTTGCGCCGGAAATAATCGTATCCCTTCCGCCCGACGGTGATCAACTGGACTTCTTTTCCCTGTTGCGTCTTTTCCCTGATGAACTTTTCCGAGGTTTTAATGACGTTGGTATTGAACCCGCCGCAAAGTCCCCTGTCCGAAGTCACAACTATCAGCCGGATCTTGTTGGGGATGCGAACCGCAAGCAGGGGGTGCATTCTGGAATCGACCCGAAGCGCCAGGCTCATCAAGACATCCATGAACTTGACGGCATAGGGCCGGAAGTTCTCCATTCTCAACTGCGAAGAGCGAAGTTTCGAGGCCGCCACCATGTTCATAGCCCTGGTGATCTGCTTCGTCTTCTGGACCGCAGTAATCTTTCTTCTTATATCTCTAAGTGCAGCCATTCAACTGACTCCCTTTCGAAGCAAACCTTGTTAGGCGGTCACAAAGACCGTTTCAAATTCAGTCAGGGCATCTTTCATGGTCTTTTCCAGCTCCGGACTGATTATTTTCTTATCGTCGATTTCAGCCAGGATCGCGGGGTACTTGCTCTCCACAAATGCAAGGAGCTGTGCTTCGTAATCCTTCAACCTGCTGAGATCGAGCTTATCCAGAAAGCCTTTGGCACCGGCAAACAGGACCACAACTTCCTGGCCCAGGGACATCGGCTTGTACTGGGGCTGTTTGAGGATTTCGACCAGCCGGACACCGCGTTCGAGCTGGGCCTGGGTGGCCTTGTCGAGATCGCTTCCGAACTGGGCGAATGCGGCCATTTCCCTGTATTGGGCAAGCTCCAGTTTCAGGGTGCCGGCAACTTGCTTCATGGCCTTCACCTGGGCGGCGCCGCCGACGCGGGAAACCGAAAGACCGACGTTAATGGCCGGCCTGATGCCCGAGTAGAACAAGCTGGGCTCAAGGTAAACCTGGCCGTCAGTAATGGAAATAACGTTCGTCGGAATATATGCAGAAACATCGCCGGCTTGCGTCTCAATGACCGGAAGGGCCGTAAGAGATCCGCCGCCGAGGTCGGGGCTGACACGCGCCGCTCTCTCGAGCAGCCTTGAGTGATTGTAGAAAATGTCCCCGGGGAACGCCTCGCGTCCGGGAGGCCTCCTCAGGAGCAGTGAAATCTGGCGGTAAGCGACAGCCTGTTTCGAAAGGTCGTCATAAATGATGAGGGCGTCCTGCCCGCTGTCTCTGTAATACTCACCGATGCTGCAGCCCGCGTAAGCGGCTATGTACTGCAGGGTCGCAGGGTCGCTGGCGCATGCCGCCACGACACAGGTGAAGCTCATCGCGTCATTCTTGCGGAGGGCCTCAACCACCTGCGCGACCGTTGATTTCTTCTGCCCGATAGCAACATAAATGCATTTAACCCCGGTATCCTTCTGGCGGATTATGGCATCAATGCAGATTGCCGTCTTACCGATCTGGCGGTCGCCGATGATCAGTTCGCGCTGGCCCCGTCCAATCGGCGTCATGGCGTCAACCGCCTTAATGCCTGTGTACATGGGCTGGTTGACCGGCTGGCGGGCGATAACACCGGGGGCCACCATCTCGATCCTGCGGAATTCCTTGGATTCGATCGGGCCCTTGCCGTCCAGCGGCGCTCCCGTACCGTCAACAACGCGGCCGAGCAGGGCGTCGCCGACCGGGACCTGGGCGATCCTGCCGGTCCTCTTGACTATGTCGCCCTCTTTAATGTGAATATCTTCTCCAAGGATTGCCACACCGACGTTGTCCTGTTCCAGGTTGAGGACCATTCCGAGAATTCCGCCGGGGAATTCCAGAAGCTCCATCGCCATGGCATTTTCAACGCCGTAAACCCTGGCAATACCGTCACCGACAGAGAGAACCGTCCCAGTCTCGCTGATATCCAGTTTCTTCTCGTAATCCTTGATCTGCTTGGAAATGATCTGGCTTATTTCTTCTGCCTTGATTGATTCCATCCCTTATTTCTCCTCTCCCAAGAGTTGCCTTATATTATTGAGTTGAGATTTGATGCTCCCGTCATAAACCTTGTCGCCGATCTTGACGACCATTCCGGCGATCAGATTGGGGTCTTCCTCAATCAGCATCTCAACACTTTTTCCCGTCATTTTCTCCAGCATCGCCTTGATCTTCCCGACTATGTCGTCGTTCAAGGGAAAAGCCGTCCTGACATTCACCCTGCTCATTTTCAGGGCCTGGAACATCAGGCTTTCATAACATTCAGATATGTCCGCGAGGCTTCCTATCCTGCCTTTATCGACCAGAAGCTTCAGGAAGTTCTGCATCAAAGGCGAAATGGACGTTTTCTTTAAAATCTCAACCAGCACGGCCTTCTTTTCAGAATCCTCGAACACGGGATTTACAAAGAATTCCTTCAGGTCCGAGGCCCCGTCGATAAGCGAATTCATTGACTTGAGTTCGCCCTGGAATTTTATATAATTTTTTTCCTCTCCCGCCAAATCAAAGAGGGCCTGAGCATAACGTTTTGCGACTACGCTACTTCCGATCAATTTTGTCTCACCATCCTCTCCAGGAAGTCCTTGACCATGGTTTCATGGTCCTGAGGCTTCACAGATTTTTTAAGGATATCTTCGGCCATCAAAACAGACAATTCAGCCGCCTCGATACGTAATCTCTTGGATGCCTTCTTGTATTCCTGGTCCATCCTCGCTGTGGCATCCTCTTTCATCTTTTCAGAGCTCTTCTTCGCGCTCTCGATTATCTTTTCTCTTTCGGCCACCCCTTGCGCCTTTATCATATCCGCAATCCCTGTAATCTCACCGGTAGCCTTTTCCAGCCTGTCCGAATACTCTTTGAATTTCTGTTCAGCTTCGGCTTTGGCCGCTTCCGACTGGTCCATCTGGGCCTTTATCGCCTCGCGCCGGTCAACAAAGAACGCTTTCATTTTTTTCCAGGCCATTTTGTAAAGAAAGAAAACAAGGATCGCCGTGTTCAGGATTCTCCAGCCAAAGTCCTTCATTTGCTTGGCGTGGTCTATCGGTTCTCCACCGCCTGAAGAAGCATAGGCAATACCGGCAACGAGGATTATGGCCAAGGGCAATAAGATGATCTGAGATTTTTTCATCACCTGATAAAATTTATCCCTCATTGCAGTCTCCTTCCCAAAACCTTTTCCGCTATTTCCGAAGATATGCCGGCAGACTGGTTTTTCAGGACCAGCTTTGCCTGGGAGATCTCCTGGTCAAGTTTGCCCTGGAATTCTTCCATTATCTTGGCCAGTTCGGCCCTGGTTTCGTCTATAATTTGCTTGGCCTGGTCTGAGCCGCCCTTCTGGATCTCATTCCTCTGGTTCATCGCCTCCAGTTTTGCCTGGCGGATCTTCTCTTCGTATTCCGCCACCTTCTTCTCTATCGCCGCGTTAAGGTCTTTGACCTCCTGGTCCGAGGCGGCCAGCTTCTCATCCCTGGCATCAAGGATTTTCAGAAGCGGTTTGTACAGAATGAAGTTGAGGACAACGATCAGAATGATGAAATTCGCCATCTGGTAAAAAAAAGTATAGTTGAAATCTATCATTATGCTACCCTCTCACATAAAAAAAAACCGAGATGAATGCGCCACGCATTCACTCGGCTATTTTGGAATAAACACTGCCGTCATTTCCGGTTTTATATATTGAAGAGACTACAAACATTCTCTTGAAAAACCTTTCGAAATCACATGTCCCAAAGCGGGGACTATTAATCATAACCATCTACTATTGTCAAGTCTTTTTTAGACAACTGGAACAATCCATAATGGCCTGAATTCGAGTATTTCCATATTTTCAAGCCTTTCCCCGGGGCGGTGCCGTTCGCGGTAAATCCACCCGGCCGGAAAACGTCCCGAGTTGCTGAAAAAAGCGAGGGAACGGCAGGGCGCTTTCGATCAAGGCTGAAGTACGAACCGCCTTACACTGACATTCATCAGCAATCCTACAGAGGACAGCAGAACAACTATGGCGGACCCCCCATAACTGAGGAAAGGCAGGGGGATGCCGACAACGGGGAATATGCCCAAAACCATACCGAGGTTAATGAAAAGCTCCCAGAAAATCAACATGGCAATTCCGAAGGCGATGAGGGTCCCCAAAAGGTCCCTTGAGGTCCTCGCTATCCTTAAAGACCACAAAACAAGGGAGAGGAAAAGGAATATCAGGATAAAGGAGCCGAGAAAACCCCATTCTTCGGCAAAAACGGAAAAAACAAAATCGGTCTGGTGCTCGGGAAGGAATCTTAACTGGCTCTGGGTCCCTTTGAGGAAACCTTTCCCGACGATCCCTCCCGAACCAATGGCGATTATCGACTGGATTATGTGGTACCCGGACCCCAGGGGGTCTTTATCCGGGTCCAGAAACGTCAGGATCCTCTCTTTCTGATAATCCTTCAGGACGGCCCAGCATAAAGGAGTCATCAGGATGCCGGTCGTAACCACAAGGACAATGGACTTCCAGTTAACTCCCACAAAGAGCGTCATGGAAACAAAAATAATGAGAATCATCATCGCGGTGCCCAAATCGGGCTGTTTCATTATGAGCAGGAAAGGAACAATCACCAGGACTATGGGGATCCAGAGCTTTCGCAATGTATAACTCTCTTCCACGCCCCTGGAATTGTAGAACCGGGCAAGGACCAGGATTATTGTCAATTTCAGCAATTCCGAAGGCTGCAGGGAGAAACCGCCGAACGAGATCCATCTTTGCGTGCCCCTTGTTATTTCCCCTAAAAAGAACACAACCAGGAGCAAAACAATCGACACTCCGTAAATGGTGTATGCATGGCGGATGATGGTCCGGTAGTCGATGCTGAAAAATATGCCCATGAAGACGATCCCGATCAGCACCCAGACAGCCTGTTTGACATAAATGGGGCCTCCCTTCATTGCGGCGAGGCTCGATCCTGCGCTGTAAAGATTGATGAGCGCGATCCCGCAGATGGTGAAGACCATGGACAGGAGCACCCAGTCGAAATTCAACAGCAGCCTGCGGTCGAACTTGAGCCTTTCGGCCTGGCTTTTCCTGGGGTTCAAGCCCTCAATCGGCATCCTGCCCCCTTTCAGCACTCGCCGATATGCTCAAAGATCCCGAAGGTTTTCTCACCAGCTCTTTTTTCTCCGGCTTGTCCGGCTGCGGGGGTTGGGTTTTATCCTGTTGGTCGGGGCCTTTCTTCTGCTGGAAAAAGGCATCAATCATTTTCCTTGCGATCGGCGCTGCGGCGGAGGACCCGTGGCCCCCATGCTCAACGACTATGGCAATCGCTATTTCCGGGTTGTCCTTCGGCGCAAAGCATACGAAAAGGGCATGGTCCCTGTATTTATATTCCATAGCCCTCGAAGCGAGGCCCTTGGCGCTTATGACTTGGGCGGTCCCGGTCTTTCCGCAAACGTCGGCCTCCTTCCTTCTGAGCGACATGGCGGTCCCGCCCGGCTCATTGCATACGCCCCACAAACCCTGTTTGACTATTTCCATTGTTTTTTTATCGATATTCAAAGTGGTTCTTTTTGCAGGAGCGAATTCCTGGACAACTTTGCCGTCCCAGGTCTCTATCTTCTTGACTATTCTGGGAAAATACATCTCGCCTCCATTGGCGAGGGTCGCATAGGCATTGACGAGTTGGATCGGGGTTAACACTCCGAAACCCTGCCCTATCGAAGCCGATATCGTCTCGCCGGGCTGCCATTTCACCTTGAACCGTTTCAGCTTCCACTCCGAAGACGGGACCAGGCCCTCCTTCTCCCCGGGCAGGGGCACTCCGGTCGGACTCCCCAGGCCGAAGGCTTTGGAATACTCGGCTATCTTATCGATCCCGAGCAGGCGGCCGACATTGTAAAAATAGACGTCGCATGACTGGACTATTGCCTTATGCAGGTTGACGGAACCGTGGCCCTTTTTCTGCCAGCACCTGAAGGTGTGATTGCCGAGCGTGAAAGAGCCGCTGCAGTTGAATTTGGTGTCCGGGGTTATCACCCCCTCTTCAAGGCCGGCAATCGCCATTATCATCTTGAATGTCGACCCGGGAGGATACTGGCCTGCTATGGCCTTGTTCTCCAGGGGGCGCAGGGGATCTTTTGTGAGGGTCTCCCATAATTCGCGGGACATTTTTTTATTGAAAAGCTCGGGGTCGTAAGCCGGCCTGCTGACCAGGGCCAGAATCGACCCGTCCCGCGGGTCCATTGCGACAACAGACCCGGTCTTGCCCTCCATGGCATCCCATGCGATCTTTTGCAGCTCGGAATCCACGGTAAGGTAGAGGTTGTGCCCCGGAATAGGGTCCACCCTCCCCAGGACTCTCACTTTCCGCCCCGCCGCGTTCACCTCTATGTGCTCGCCCCCGCTGATTCCCCTTATATAACGGTCATAAACCCTTTCGATGCCTGATTTGCCGACCCGGTCGCCCGGCTTGTACTGGCCCGTCGTATCGTTCTTAAGCTCGTCCGGGCTTATTTCGTTCACAT
>JBDKTK010000197.1:0-7095 GCA_039680225.1 Syntrophaceae bacterium | reverse complement strand
TTTCCTGGACCGATGCGGGTGCGAGGACTATGACACGATAGTCTCCGTGTCCCCCTCCTTTCGTGGCCTGAAAGTAATCACCCTGCGAAGGCAGGATGTTTCCCAGGCCGGGGCTTCCCCGCATGATATTCACAATTACGGCCGGCAGTTCATCGGCGGCCATCGACGAGATGCCCTCCTGTTTCAGGGAAATGCCCGGGCTCGAGGAGGATGTCATGGCCCTCGCGCCGGCAGCGCTCGCGCCCAGCACCATATTGATTGATGCAATCTCGCTTTCGCCCTGGATGAAGGTCCCCCCCTCAACTTTCCTGAGGTTCTCCGACATGTATTCGGTAAGCTCGTTCTGCGGAGTTATGGGGTACCCGGCATAAAAACGGCAGCCGGCCCTGATGGCCGCTTCGCCTATGACCCTGTTTCCCTGGATGAGGACCTTATTCACGGTACACCTCTATCGCGACTTCGGGGCACATCATCGCGCAAAGGGTGCACCCCGTGCACTCTCCCGAATTATCGAAGCAGACCGGGTGGTAGCCTTTGGAATTGTACTCCTTGGCAGGGGCGATCAGGTTCTTCTTGCAGACCCCGATGCAAAGATGGCATTCCTTGCACAGCTCAGAATTTATTTCAATATAAGCCTTCAAAACTACCCGCTTGAAAAAAGAATGCACTCGACTTAGCTAAAATGGGAAGCGTTGTCAATGTATTTATAAAAAAACACTTGATTAAAGCTGTTTTTTCACCTGAGGCTTGATAAATTGGCCCGCAGAAACTAATTTCTAATCAATCCGCAGGCCAAATGAGAGGGACAAATGTTCAGCGCCGGCCTTGTAAATGATCCTTTTGGAGACCCGGTGACATATGTGGAATTCCTCTTCCGGGGAGAGGCCATCCTCTTCGATCTCGGCGATATCCATTCTCTGCCGCCGCGCAAGATTCTGAAGGTCAACGCGATTTTCGTCTCGCACACCCACATGGACCATTTCATCGGGTTCGATCACTTTTTGAGGCTGTGCCTGGGCCGCGAGAAGCAGGTCCGGCTGTTCGGCCCCCCGGGGTTCAACGACAATGTCCTGGGGAAAATCAACTCGTACACGTGGAACCTGATCGAGAATTACACGAACAACCTCGATATTTACGTTACGGAGGTCCATGACAGCAGGAAGGAAACCTTCCGTTACAGGCTGCAAAACAGTTTCCGGCCTGAAAAAATCGGGGAGCAGGAAATGTGCGACGGGATTCTCCTGGAAGGGGAATTCTATAAGGTGAAAGGGATATCTCTCGACCACAAGATCCCGTGCCTGGCCTTCGCCCTGGAAGAAAAAGCCCGGGTCAATATCAAAACGACCGGGCTCATCGAAATGGGCCTGCCCACGGGCCAGTGGCTGCTTGACCTCAAGAGAAAGGTCCTGGGGAACGAGCCGGACGACACGCCCGTAAGGATCTGGTCCCGCAGGGACGGATCAGGTTATGAAGGCGAACGGAGCCTGGGCGAGCTCAAGGAGAAGCTTGTCCTGATCAGCTCCGGAGAGAAAATATCATACGTTACGGACGTCTTGTACAATGACGAGAACTGCCGGAGGATTATCGATTTTGTACGCGGTTCGGAATTATTGTTCATCGAGTCCACCTTCCTGGACGAAGATTCCCGGCGGGCGAGAGAGAAATACCATCTGACCGCCAGGCAGGCAGGGGACCTGGCCCGCAAATCGGGGGTGAAGCGCATTGTCCTCTTCCATTTCTCCCCCAAGTACCAGAAGAACGGCAATATGCTGGAAGAAGAGGCGCTGAGGGCTTTTAAAGGGGAGGGTGCCTGATCAGATTTTCTCGAGTTTGAAACCCTCTATTTGAATTGCCACCGATCTCTGCAGGAGGTCAATCGAGACTACGAACAGCTCTTTCTTCAAATCGGTGCTGAGGACTTTTCCCTCTATGCCCTTGAAAGGCCCGTCTGTTATACGGGCGTTCTCGCCGATTTTGGGATACGTGATCCGCTGCATTTCGATCTTGGATTCAACGAGCCGCTGAATTGCATTGATCTGCGCGTCCGGGATGGGTATGGGCTGCCCGCCGACGGGCTTTCCGAGTATCTTGACCACGCCGGGAGTGGTCAGGACATTGAGCCTTGCCTGGTTATCCGGGACGGCAAGCTCCACGAAAAGATAACCGGCGAACATCGGCGTCTGTATCCTCTTCTTCCTGTCCTTGCGCTTGCTCCAGACCTCCAGCTTCGGCAGAAAGGCTGTAATGGACTTCTGCAGCAGGCCTTTGCAGACCATGTCTTCATGCCTGCTTTTTGTATGAACGGCAAACCAGGGCATATTCCTCTTGTTTCTCCTCGCGACCGGATGGTAATACATGCGGTGGTCATATTTTTCAACTTGAAACTTTTTCCTTTCATTTCGAGGGCCTCTAATGCTGGAGATTTCAGGGATTGAGCTTTCACTTGACGAGGGCGAAGAACTGCTGAAAGAGAAGGTTGCGGCCGGGCTGAAAATAGCCCCCGGTGCGATCACGTCTTTCCGGGTCGTCCGCAAATCGCTCGACGCCAGGCGCGCCAGGCCGCCCCACCGGATATACACGGTCGAGGTCTCCCTGCCAAATGAACAGGACGTCGGGTTTTCGGAAGATGGCAAGTGGAAGATCAGGATTATCTGCGAGCCGAAGGCAATCAGGCCTCCCCGCAGATTCAGAAAACCTGCCCAGGCCCCGGTTGTGGTGGGCTCGGGGCCCGCGGGCCTGTTTGCGGCTTTGACCCTGGCCGGGGCCGGGCTGCCCTGCCTCGTGCTGGAGAGAGGCAGGAAGATAGACGAGCGGGTCAAAGATGTAAGCAGTTTCCGGGCCGGAGGCAGGTTTGACCCGGAGAGCAACATCCATTTCGGGGAGGGGGGCGCCGGCACTTT
Organism: Syntrophaceae bacterium; assembly: GCA_039680225.1. Classification (GTDB taxonomy): domain Bacteria; phylum Desulfobacterota; class Syntrophia; order Syntrophales; family UBA4778; genus JBDKTK01. Next base: position 4,195 of record JBDKTK010000197.1, on the reverse strand, counting down.
TTCCGACGGAAAATTAACGACCCGCATCCGCAACCCCCTGATCGGGTCTGTGAAAGAAAAGCTTGTGGACATGGGCGCCCCCGCCGAGATCATCACGGCAGCCAAGCCGCATGTCGGGACAGATAGACTGCGCAGCGTTATAGAGAATTTCCGCAATGAACTGCAGCGGCTGGAATGCGAGATCCGGTTTGGGGCGAAACTTACGGATTTAATTATTCATGGCGGCAGGATCGAAGGAGTGATTATCAACGGGAAGCAGGAGGTCCGGACCGGGCACCTGGTCCTGGCCCCGGGCCAGGGCTCGGCCGAGACGTACAGGATGCTCCATGAGTATGGGATCGGCCAGGCCCCCAAGGCTTTCGCGATCGGGGTCCGGATCGAACATCCCCAGGAGCTCATAAACCGGATACAATACGGCAAGTGGTGGAAGGAGCCGGCCCTGCCGCCTGCCGACTATTCGCTGGCCGTCAAAGTCCCGGAAACGGGCCGGTCCGCATACACGTTCTGCATGTGCCCCGGGGGCGAAGTGGTCTGTTGCAGTTCTGCCGAGGGAGAAATGGTCACCAACGGGATGAGCCCCTATAAACGAAACGGCCGGTTTGCAAACAGCGCCGTTGTGGTCAATATCGGGGCCGGCGATTTCTCCGGCGGCTCCCCCCTGAGCGGCTTGAATTTCCGCAGCTACTGGGAACAGAAGGCGTTTGCGCTGGGAGGAAACAATTTCTTTGCGCCCGCCCAGAAGCTGATCGATTTCCTGTCCGACAAAGTGAGCGGAATGGCAGGCCCGTGCACCTACCGTCCCGGAATCAAGCCGGCGCGGCTCAGGGACGGTCTCCCGGTTTATGTGGCACAAACCCTGGAAAAAGGCTTGCGGCAGTTTGATAAAAAAATGCCGGGGTACATTTCCGGCGAGGCAAACATGATCGGGGTCGAGACCAGGACCTCGTCGCCTGTGAGGATCGTGAGAGGCGATGATATGCAGAGCGTGACGGCAAAGGGTATTTATCCGTGCGGCGAGGGGGCCGGGTATGCCGGGGGCATTATGAGTTCCGCCCTTGACGGGATCAGGGCCGCCGAAGCGCTGCTTGAATCTCTCGCAGACTGATCATTTCAGCCTCGCGTCCAATATCACGTCCGCTTCGCGCCGCAGAATTTTTCTGATCTCCAGCTTTTGGGCATCCCGTATTTTTTTTATCCCCAGGTCGCCGAAGGCCTCAATCCCCTTGCCGGTTATCACGGGAGCGATTACGGCAAGAATGCGGTCCGCGAGTTTTTCTTTCAGGAAAGATGTATAAAGGCCCGCCCCGCCCTCCACGAGGACCGAAGAAATATTCTCTTTCGCCAGCAATGAAAGGAGACTTCTAAGATCGACCTGGCCGGCGCCGGCAACTACAACATCAATCCCCAATTTCCGTAACTGTTCAAATTTCTTCAGATTGTGATTCCGGGAGCACGCAACGATCGTGGGAGTTTTTCCCTGGTCCTGAAGGATTTTGGATTCGGGCGGGATGCGCAGCTTCGAGTCGACAACTATCCTTAACGGGTTTCTCCCCCGGACGTGGCGCACGGTGAGTTCGGGATCATCCTGGATGACCGTGCCTATCCCCACCATGACCGCATCATGAAGGCTCCTCTCCCGGTGCGCCAGCCTGCGCGAAGCAGGGGAGCTTATCCATCTTGAATCCCCGGAAGAGGCCGCGATCCGTCCGTCCAGGGTCTGGGCTATCTTCAGCGTGACAAAGGGCCTCGCCTGAAGCATGTACTTGAAAAACTTTTCATTGAGCCCGCGGCACTCTTCTTCCAGGATCCCGACCTCGGTTTCAATCCCGCGCGCCCTGAGCTTGCGGATGCTTTTCCCTGCTACGAGGGGGTTGGGGTCGCGCGTCCCGATAACGACCCGCGTTATCCCGGCAGCGATGACCCTGTCCACGCACGGCGGGGTCTTGCCGAAATGCGCGCAGGGTTCCAGGGTGACATAAAGTGTAGAGCCCTTCACACCGGCAACGGTTGCAACTTTCTCCAGCGCTTCTATTTCGGCGTGCTTTCCGCCGTAACGGCCGTGCCATCCCTCGCCGATTATCCTGCCGCCCTTGACGATTACGGCGCCGACCATCGGGTTGGGGCTGACCCGTCCCAGGCCTTTGCGGGCCAGGCCCAGCGCGCGCATCATGTATTTTTCATCGGTGCCTTTCAAGTTCCGCCCTTCCTTTTGCGAGTAAAACCGCTATACTACATGCACTCCTTCCGCACAAGGATAAGATTGTGCATAGATAAATCAGTGTGGTATAGGAAACCGGTTCCATAATTCATGAAAACGGGGGAGACGGGCCAGACATGATAAACGGGGTCATTGTAAAGAAACTGAAGGTCATTCCCGACGAACGCGGCAGGCTGATGGAAATCCTCAGGAACGATGATGAGATGTTCAGCCGCTTCGGCCAGGTATATATGACGACCGCTTATCCCGGAGTGGTCAAGGGCTGGCATTACCATAAAAAACAGTCCGACAATATGGCCGTTGTCAAGGGCATGATGAAAATCGTCCTCTACGATTCCCGCGAAGGGTCGCCGACAAAAGGAGAGGTCAACGAGTTTTTTGCCGGGGAACACAGCCCCATCCTGGTCCACATACCGCCTTTCGTCTACCACGGGTTCAAATGCATTTCCCCGGGGGAAGCCGTCGTGATCAATACTCCCACGGAAACTTACAACTACAAGGAACCGGACGAGTTCCGGGTCCATCCCCATAACAACGATATCCCTTATGATTGGGACCGGAAGGACGGCTGATCTTTTCTATGATGGTGTTTCTGACCGTTTTGGCCGGGTTGTTCGGCGCCGCGATCGGCAGTTTCCTCAATGTCTGTATCTACAGGATACCTGCCGAGGAATCCATTGTCAGGCCCGCTTCCCGTTGTCCCCAGTGCAAAAGCCCCATACGCTGTTACGACAATATCCCCATCCTCAGCTGGATGATTCTCAAGGGCAAATGCCGGGACTGCGGGGAAGAGATCCCGGCCCGCTATGCCATTGTAGAGGCCCTCACGGCGCTTGTCTCAATCGTGCTTTTCCTTAAATTCGGGCCGACGATGATGTTCATCTCGGCGTTCGCTTTTTCTGCGGCCCTGATAGTGATAACGTTCATCGACCTTGACCACCAGATAATCCCGGATGTCATCTCGCTGCCCGGGATACCGATATTTTTCCTGGCGGCGGTTTTCTTCATGGACCTTTCCTGGAAGGACTCCCTCATAGGCATCCTTCTGGGGGGAGGCATACTCTACCTGATCGCGTTCTTTTATTATCTGTTCACGCGCCGGGAGGGCATGGGGGGAGGAGACATAAAGCTGCTGGCCATGCTGGGAGCTTTCCTGGGGTGGAAATCCCTGCTTTTCATATTGCTGGTCAGCTCCTTCCTGGGGGCGATCGCGGGGATAACACTTATGGCCCTCAAGGGGGCAAACCTGAAATATGCCGTTCCCTTCGGGCCGTTTCTGGCAATAGCCGCTTTCGCCTATATTTTTTACGGGCACGTCCTGAACAACCTTCTTTTCGTATGGTAAAACGTGTTCCCCGGAAATATGCCGGGGCCGCATGCAAATGCCGAATTAGCTTGACATAACAGGGGTATAACGTTAGGTTACCCGTCCGAAAAAGTCTGCCGGGGGTTTTAATGGGAATAGATAAAAAATACTGCAACATCTGTGCATGGAGAGAAAACTGCGCCAAGCGCTTCAGCGTGAAGACAGACTCTCAGGGGAACGTGCATTGCCCTGACTTCAGCAGGGACCTGAAAATAAAGGACGTAGAAGACAAGAAGTAAATTCTCCAGGAAACCTGAGAGTTGGCCTGTTTCCTATGTATGGGGCCAACTCTTTTTGTTCTTACACGAGACCGGAAACCGCCTGAAAAAGTAAAGACACAATGCGAAAAAAGATAATCAAAATATTGAGCGATGCCATTAAATCGTGCATGGACAAGGGGCTTCTCGGCATCGCGGAAGTCCCCGAACTTGAAATCGAAATGACAAGGGACCCCTCGTTCGGCGATTACGCCTCGAATGCCGCCATGGTCCTTGCTTCAAAAGCGCGAATGAAGCCGCGCAAGATAGCGGAGGATATCGTTGCCAACATCAGCGACCCGCAGGGTATGATCGAAAAAATCGATATCGCCGGGCCCGGCTTCATAAACATTT
>JBDKTK010000196.1:0-2496 GCA_039680225.1 Syntrophaceae bacterium | reverse complement strand
GGCGCAGGCGGTGGAAATCCTGCACCTGGTCGGGATCCCAGCCCCGGAGCAGCGGGCGAAGGAATATCCCCACCAGATGAGCGGGGGGATGCGCCAGAGGGTCATCATCGCCATGGCGATCGCCTGCCGCCCGAAGCTGATCCTGGCGGACGAGCCGACGACCGCGCTGGACGTCACGATCCAGGCCCAGATACTCGACATCCTCAACCGCCTCAAGGAGGAGCTTGAGACCTCGGTCATCCTGATCACGCATGATCTCGGCGTTATTGCCGAAGCCGCCCGGAACGTTGCAGTCATGTACGCGGGCAAGGTCGTTGAGTACAGCGATGTGAAAACTCTCTTTTCCGATCCGCTTCACCCTTACACGGAGGGGCTCCTCCAGTCGGTCCCGAAGATCAACAGGGTTGCGGCCTGCGATGATAACGGGTACCTGAAGACCATCCCGGGGTCCGTGCCCAGCCTGTATTCGCTGCCGCCCGGCTGCAGCTTCCAGGACCGCTGCCCGGTCGTGATGGACAAATGCCGTGTTGAGGAACCTGTCCTGAAGGAAATCTCGCCCGGCCGTTTTGCCCGCTGCTGGAGGTGCATGTGAAGACCAGTGCATTACGGGCGCAGGCGCCGGAAACGCAGATCATCCTTGAGACCCGCGGCCTGAAAAAATATTTCAAGCCGAGGGGCGGGATCTTTTCCTCCGGTGCGGGGACGGTGAAAGCAGTCGACGACGTCAGCCTGCAGCTCAAGGAAGGAGAGATCCTCGGCCTTGTGGGCGAGAGCGGCTGCGGCAAGTCCACGTTCGGCAAGATGCTGGTGCGGCTGGAAGATCCGACCGGCGGCGAGGTCCTGTTCAAGGGTACGGATATCACGGGCCTCGAGGGCCGGGAATTGAAGAACTACAGGCGGGAAGTGCAGCTGATTTTCCAGGACCCTTATTCATCTCTCAACCCGAGAAAAAGCGCGGGCAGCATTATCGGCGAGCCGCTGAAAATCCATAATATGCTCGCCCCGGGCGAGCGGGAACAGGAGGTCGCGAGGCTCATGGAGATAGTAGGCCTCACGAAGGAACAGGCGAAGCGCTATCCCCACGAATTCAGCGGCGGGCAGCGCCAGAGGATCGGGATAGCGAGGGCGCTCGCGCTCCGGCCCCGGCTCATCATTGCCGATGAGCCCGTCTCGGCCCTGGATGTCTCGATCCAGGCCCAGATCCTGAACCTGATGAAGGACCTGCAGAACGAGTTCGGCCTCACCTACCTGTTCATTTCCCACGACCTCAGCGTGGTCGAGCACATGGGCGACAGGGTGGCGGTCATGTACCTGGGAAAAATAGTGGAGCTGGCGCAAAGCTGCGAGCTTTACGAAAAACCCTTTCACCCTTATACACGGGCGCTGCTTTCGGCTGTCCCCATCCCGGACCCGGGCGCGGACCGGCGCCGCAGGATTGTTCTGGGCGGGGATGTCCCGAGCCCGATCAACCCGCCCGCGGGTTGCCACTTTCACCCCCGCTGCCCGCTGCGGCAGCCTGTGTGTGATACGGAAGCGCCAGTCCTGAAAGATTACGGGAACGGCCACCTGGTGAGCTGTCACTTTGCCGGTTGCGGAGAATGAAAAATGGATAACAGGGTTGAATTCAAATCGGGTGAACTGACGCTGGAGGGCCTTCTTTCCGCCGCGGGCCGCAAAGGCGCCGTCCTGGCCCATCCCCATCCCCTGCTGGGCGGAAACATGAGGGACCACGTGCTCATGGCAATGTCGCAGGCCTTCAACGAGGAAGGCTACACGACCCTGAGGTTCAACTTTCGGGGCATCGGCAGGAGCGAAGGTTTCTTTGATAACGGCGCCGGCGAGCAGGAGGACTTGAAATCTGCGGTGAATTATTTAAAAGTTATAGGATATGGCCCTGTAGTGATTGCGGGATATTCTTTCGGGGCATGGGTGGGTTCAAAAATATCAATGTCGGATGATGTATCCGATGTGATCATGGTCTCTCCGCCCATCGCCGAAATGGCTTTCGATTTCGAGTATGCCGGGGCCGGCCTGGTAATTACAGGAGATTCCGACCCGTTCTGTCCGCTTGATTCCCTTGCAGGGTATGCGGCGGCCGGCGGGTTCAAGGTTGCCGTTGTGCATGGGGCCGACCATTTTTATTTCGGCAGGGAAGTTGAACTGATGGCCCGCTTGAAAAATTACCTGAAAAAGCGAGTAGAGGATTAAATGCCGGAACATCGGGAAACCCCGGCCCTCAAAGCGCCTGATTACGATATAACCGCAGCAATCCTGCAAAGCTCTCCGATTGCGGCCTTCGCCGTCAACACGGACCACAAGGTCGTCTACTGGAACAAGGCGCTTGAAAGCCTTACCGGGTATAAAGCTGCGGAGATGATCGGGAGCGGGGATCACTGGAAGATCTTTTACCCGGAAAAACGGGAGCTGATGGCCGACCTGCTCATTGAAGGCAAAGCCGAGATGGCGGGCGCGAGTCAATCTCAGCAGGCTCAGCAG
>JBDKTK010000195.1:0-5058 GCA_039680225.1 Syntrophaceae bacterium | reverse complement strand
GGCAGGATCAAATATCATTATATTTTATCTCTCCACCGACTATGGTCAGGACGGCTTTGCCCTTGAGATCCCACCCGTTGAAGGGGCAGTTGCGGCTCTTCGACTTGAACGCGCTAGCGTCGACGGTCCATTTGCGTTCGGGGTCGATGACGGTCACGTCGGCGATGCCGCCGGGCGCCAGGGCGCCGCCCGGGACTTTCAGGATCGCCGCCGGGGCGCAGCTCATTTTCTGGATCAGCCGGGCGAGCGTAAGCACCCCTTCCTCGACCAGTTTGAGGCACAGGCCGAGCGACGTCTCCATCCCGATTATACCGTTCATGGCGTACTCGAATTCCACGTCCTTTTCTACAGACGACTGCGGGGCGTGGTCGCTGGCGATGGCGTCGATTGTGCCGTCCTTCAAGCCTTCCCGCAGCGCTGCAGAGTCCTCCCTGCTTCCGATTGGCGGGTTCACTTTCTTGTTGGTGTCGAAATCGCGCAGGCTCTCGTCGGTCATGAAAAGGTAGTGCGGCGCCGTTTCCGCGGTCACCTTGACTCCCCTGGCTTTCGCTTTCCTGATCAGGTCCACGGAACCCGCACTGCTCACGTGCGCGATATGGACTGCGGTCCCGGTGTATTCGGCCAGCGCGATGTCCCGGGCGATCATGATGCTCTCGGATATGGACGGGATGCCCGGAAGGCCCAGTTCCGTCGACACCGGGCCCTCGTGCATGAGCCCGCCTTTGCTGAGTTCCATGACCTCGCAATGGGAGATCACCGGCAGACCGAAGGACCACGCGTATTCCAGCGCGATTCTCATCACCAGGCTGTTCGGCACGGGCCGGCCGTCGTCCGAAAACCCGACCGCCCCCGCTTTCCTCAGATCGGCGAATTCCGTCAGGTCTTTTCCTTCCGATCCCATCGTAATCGCTGCGATAGGATATACCCTGGCGAGGTTGGCGAGGCGCGCCTGTCTCAGAATGAATTCCGTGACGGAGCGGCTGTCGTTGACCGGTTTCGTGTTGGGCATGCAGGCGACGGCGGTGAATCCCCCCGCCACGGCGGCCTCGGTGCCGCTCTGGACGGATTCCTTGTACTCGTGGCCTGGTTCCCGCAGGTGGGTGTGGATATCGATAAGGCCCGGAACGACAAGGCGGTCTTTCACGTCAACGACTTCGGCGCCTTTTTTTGACCCTTCCTTTGCCCCGATTGCGGCGATCTTCCCGTCCTCTATCAACAGATCGGCCTTCTCGTCGTAAGGGTGAGGGCCGCGGGACGGGTCCAAGATGCGGCCTCCTTTCAGCAACAGTTTCATGGCTTGCCTCCTGACAGTAAATAGAGAAGCGCCATCCGTACGGCAACTCCGTTTGTGACTTGGTCGAGAATGATGGAACTTGGCCCGTCGGCGATTTCCGGGGAAATCTCGACACCCCTGTTGATCGGGCCGGGGTGCATGACGAGGGCGTCCGGGGCCGCGGCCTGGAGGTTCTTTTTATTGAGGCAATAAAGCCCGGCGTATTCACGCAGCGAGGGGAAGGTCTTCACGTCGTGGCGCTCGAGCTGGATCCTCAGCATCATGACGATGTCGGCGCCCCTGATCGCATCTTCCATATTCGTGGACACCCGCACTCCCATTTGCTCAATCCCGGGCGGGATAAACATTGCCGGGCCGCCCACCGTCACCTCGGCCCCCATTTTTCTGAGCCCGTGGATATTGGACCTGGCGACCCTGCTGTGGGAGATGTCCCCGACGATGGAGACCTTGAGGCCTTGGATCCCGCCCTTTTTCTGCCGGATCGTGAGCATGTCGAGCAGCGCCTGGGTCGGGTGCTCGTGCGCGCCGTCGCCGGCGTTGATCACGGACTGCCGGATCAGCCGCGCCAGCATGTGCGGGGCCCCGGCGGCGCTGTGCCTGATCACTATTATGTCCGGGTTCATCGCCTCGAGGTTGCGGGCCGTGTCGATCAGGGTCTCGCCTTTCACGACGCTGCTCGTCGAGGCGGAGATGTTTACTGCGTCGGCGCTGAGCCGCTTCGCCGCTATTTCAAACGACGTCCGCGTGCGCGTGCTCGCCTCGAAGAAAAAGTTGATTACCGTTTTGCCCCTCAGGGTGGGGACCTTCTTTATCTCACGGGTGGAAACCTCCATGAAGGATTCCGCCGTGTCGAGGATCAGGTTGATCTCCTCGACTGACAGCTCCTGAATGCCAAGAATGTCCTTCCTAGCCCACTTCATAACTCACCTCAGAATTCCTACTGCTCCGTCTCCACAACCACTTCATCCCGGCCCTTGTTCTCCGTCAGATACACGCTCACGTCTTCCCATAATGACGAGGGGAGGTTCTTCCCCACAAAATCCGCGCGGATTGGAAGCTCCCGGTGCCCCCTGTCCACGAGCACGGCGAGCTGGATCAGCCTGGGGCGCCCGAAATCTATGAGAGCGTCCATTGCCGCCCTGACGGTGCGGCCGGTGAACAGGACGTCATCGATGAGGACAACTTTCTTGTCGTCCAGGGAAAAAGGGATGTCCGTCTTGCCGAGCCGGGGTTTCTTGTTGGTCCTCAGCAGGTCGTCCCGGTAAAGCGTTATGTCCAGGATTCCCAGGGGGACGTCTTTCCCCTCAATATGGGCGATCTTGTCATGTATCCTTCTCGCCAGGAACACGCCCCCGGTCTGGATGCCTACCAGGACAATGTTTTCCGCGCCCTTGTTCTTTTCCAGGATCTCATAGGAAATCCTGGTCAGGGTCCTGTCCATTACCTCGGCATCCATCACGGTTTTCTCTTTTTTCATTTTCCTTCCCCCCTTTGACCATAAACGGGTCTTGTAAGGATCAGACATTGATCAGAAATTCGGGCCGGTATGAAGCGCAAAAAAAAAGCCTCCCCATAGGCGGGAAGGCTTCACTTCTTATCAGTAAATTGTCTCATCTCAATTCCTTTTCAATCTCACAGGATTAATTTAAAGGCTGAGAGTTTATATCAGGACGGGGCTGTCCAGTCAAGTTGAAGTAAATCAGACTGTTGAAAAACGCCCATCCCCGCCTCCGGAAACAGATGATCATAAAATCAACGGAGGATATTGCCGATCCTGCTCCAGCGGGGGCTGTGCTCGTCGCTGTTCCAGGACCAGTATATCATGAAGGCTTCTCCCATGACATCTTTGAGCTCGACAAATCCCCAGAAGCGGCTGTCGTAGCTCTGGTCCCGGTTGTCTCCCATAACAAATATGTTCCCGTCCGGCACCTTTACCGGCCCCATGTTGTCCCTCGGCTGCATTGCCCCGGGCATAATGACCGGATCGACGTAAACACCGTGATTGTCTTCGGAGCGCGCCCCGTTGACAAAGATTTCCTTGTTCCTGATCTCCACTGTGTCCCCGCCGAGGGCAATCACCCTCTTGATGAAATCCTTGTCGCGGTCCTGGGGATAAATAAAGACCACTATGTCGCCCCGCTTCGGCTGGCTTATCGGGATCAGGGTCGAACGGACAAACGGGATCTTGACACCGTAGATGAACTTGTTCACCAGGATGTGATCGCCGATCTGCAAGGTCGGTTTCATGGACCCTGAAGGTATTTTAAACGCCTGCACGACGAAGGTGCGGATGAAAACGGCAATCAGGATGGCAATGATGATTGCTTCTGCATATTCTTTAACTTTATTTCCCATATAAACCCGATCTTACCGCGACGCTCAGGAGTAGATTTCGGAAAGGACGATCAGGACCATGGCGATCCCGCACACGCCCTTGACCAGTGTCCTGGCAGCGCTGCCGAAAATATTTTTATAAGTCAGAGATTTCTGGTGTTTCTGCCTGAATATCTCTACCGTAAGGTTTGCCGCAGTCCCGCCCAGCAGGATTCCCGTCACGGCCCCCAGTCCAAACAGGAAAGGGGTAAGGACCGCCGCTCCCGCAATCCCCCCGAATGTCGAAGCAAACAACCCGGATTTTGTAAAACCGGACCCCCTGGCCCCGTTCATGATAAAAAGCACGTCCAGGGACTCGGAAACCACGGTGATTATTGCCAGCACCCCCAGTATCTTCAGCCCCAGCACGCTGAACCCCGTCACGGCGGAATAGACGACCGCGGCCCCGAGGATGATCAAGGTGCCCGGAAGGCCCGAGAGGATCGAGAACAGGCCGACGAACAGCACGAGAATGAATACGGTCAATCCTGTAACGGCGAGAGCTGACAAATCAGGCTGCCTTCCTTATCCTTTTACCAGGTTTGAATTTTTCCCAGATGAGCACCAGCGGGCTCGCTATGAAAATGGAGGAATAGGTCCCGACAATAACTCCTACCAGCAGCACGAAAGCGAAATCGTGAATGACTGTGCCGCCGAAAAAGAACAGGGCGATAAGGACGAGGAAGACAGTGAAGGAGGTCAAAATTGTCCTGCTCAATGTCTGGTTGATGCTCGCATTTATAACAGCCCTAAGGTCCAGCCTTATGTTCTTCCTGGCATTTTCCCGAATCCTGTCGAATACGACAATGGTGTCGTTTATGGAATAACCTATTATGGTCAGCAACGCCGCAATAATAGTCAGGGTGAATTCTTTGTTGAGGACCGTCAACAGGGCTGTCGTAATGATTACGTCATGAATCAGGGCGAGAATCCCGCCCACGGCGAAGCGTAATTCGTATCTCCAGGTTATGTAGATCAGCATCCCGATCCACGCTATGGAGACCGCCATAATGCCTTTTTGCCTGAGGTCCGCCCCGGCTTTGGGGCCGACCATCTCGACCCTCCTTACATCGAAAGAGCCTTTACCGTAAATGGACGAAAGCGAATCCTCAACTTTATCTCCAATCCCCTTCAGGTCTGAACTGGACATCTCCGTTTTCAGGAGGTATTCGTTATCGGAACCGGGGCCAACCTGCTGAATCGTGCTGTTTTCCATATTGATGAGGTGCAGGGACTCCCTGATCTTGTCTATACTAGTTTGCTGTTTGAACTTGATCTGCACTATCGTTCCGCCGGCAAAGTCTATTCCGAAGTTCAGCCCGTGTATGCCAAGGTAGGCGACGCTGAGTATAACTGCTGCAAGGGAGATATAAATCGCCAGTTTCATCTTC
>JBDKTK010000194.1:0-6273 GCA_039680225.1 Syntrophaceae bacterium | reverse complement strand
TGGATCGGGTCAGCCGTTACGTCGATACTGTTCACTATTGGAAAATACCTGATCGGGCTCTACCTGGCGCGCAGCTCAATGGCTTCGATTTACGGGGCCGCGGGCTCCCTGGCCGTCTTCCTCCTGTGGGTCTATTACTCGGCGCAGATATTCCTGTTCGGGGCTGAGCTCACGGCTGTTTATGCCCGGCGCTACGGTTCGCGGACCAAGGAAAGCAAGGGTAAGGGCAAGGGCGGTGTCATCCGTTTGAATTTTTCCCCTTCTTCGCCTCGATGATCAACAGCGGCGGGACACAAAAATAGCTGTATTCACAGTTGACAAAGGGAAACAGCTTCCGCAAAGGGCGCCTCAGGCAGCTTTCCGGCTGGAAGAACGTCTGGTAGGCGATGAATTTGCCGCCCGGCTTGAGCGCCGCGAAGGTCTTCAGCAGGATATCGTCCCGCTCGGGGATCATGGAAAAGGGGATGCCGGATATGATGCAGTCCACCTTGACCGAGCCCGAGTCGCCCAGGATCTGCAGGACGTTGCCCGCCGTGTCGTTATGGAGTTCGAGCCGCCCGTCGGAAATCTCCCTTCTCAGGATCTGAAAGAAGTTGCGGTTCCTCTCAATTGCGATCAGCCTTGAATCCGGGCGCATCCTTTCCAGCAGCGGGACCGTGAAAGCCCCCGTTCCCGGCCCGTACTCTATAATGGTCCTGCTCTTCTGGAAATCGATCTTGCCGCAGACCTGGTTTACGGCAAACCTGGATGAAGGCGTTACGGATGCGACGTACTTATCCGCCAAGAGGTTCTTCAAATATACGAGCGTGTTCAAGACAAATCCCGGTTCAGCGTGTTTTTTTTAACTCGACAATCCAGGAGGATAACCTTCTTGTCCCGTCGGAAAAAACTCCCCTGCTCATGTAATTTGATTCGCTCTTTTGAACGAGAAACTCGGTCCCTGAGTAAGTGCCCCGCTGGGAAATGCATGTGGAGATGATTGAGTCGCCCACGGTGTAAAACCTGCCGAGCAGCAGGCCGATTGCCGGGTCCTCGGATTCCCATGTTGTCGCGTCCCCGCCTTCCGGGAACGGCTTTATCCGGTAATTGTTTTCAATTACAATGTCCTGGCCGGCGCGGATTTCCATCCTGCTGCGGTTGTGCCAGACATTTCCGGTGTGGACTATTTCGGCAAAACCGCTGAAGGGAAGGGGACGGCTGCTTTCGTCGTAATAAACCCCCTCGGCCAGCCATAATCCTTCCTGGAACAGAAAAGTGTGGTCCATGAACCCCCGGAATCCCTGCAATCGAGTTTAAAAGTAGCAGGTTCGGTTTTGTCAGTCAAATAGATAGTCGGCCCTGAAAGGCGATCCGCTTCAGAGTGAGGAGGATCGCCCTCATACCCCGGGGATTTTTTTGGATTGTTGTCTTCTTGGTTGGAACTTGCCTGCCTGCCCCGCCAAATGATATATGCTCAGGTAATCTCAGGATAAGAAGAATGTTTATGACCGGGACTCTGGTAAACAGCGGGGCGATTATCGCGGGCAGCATAATAGGGATCATGGCCGGGCAGCGGTTCCCTGACCGGATCAAGACTATTGTGATGCACGCGCTGGGCCTTGCCGTCCTCGTAATCGGCATCCAGATGGCCCTCTCGGGGAAGGACTTCCTGCTCGTAATCGGCAGCCTGCTTGCGGGCGCCCTTACCGGGGAAATTTTGCGGATCGAGGACGGGCTCGAGGCTGTCGGCGGTTTCCTCAAGGCGCGCTTCCGTTCGGGGTCGTCCACTTTCGTGGAAGGGTTCGTCACCTCGTCCGTCCTTTACCTGACCGGCGCAATGGTCATCGTCGGCTCCATCCAGGAAGGGACGACCGGCAATGCGGAAATCCTCTACACGAAATCCATCCTTGACGGCGTGGCCTCCGTGGCGTTTGCTTCCACTTACGGCCCGGGTGTTGCGTTTTCCGCGCTTTCCGTCTTTGCCGTCCAGGGCAGCATTACCATGCTCGCATCATCTCTTAAATTCCTGCAAGCCCCCAATGTCCTGGAAGCCGTGACGGCGACGGGCGGCGTCCTCATAATGGGGATAGGCCTGAACCTCCTGGGAGTGGTGAAAATACGGGTGGGCAACCTTGTGCCGGCACTCGTATTTGCGATAATATGGGCGGCGCTTAAATAGACAGTCCGGGATATACATGGGAAAGAAAACTCCTGAAAGACGATATGACCTCCTGATCACGAACGGCATAGTCTACAACGGTCTGGGCGTGCCGGGCGAACCGGCGGCGGTGGCTGTAAAGGGCGACCGCATAGTCAAAATTGCACCCTCGATCCGCCCCTCCCTCTCCAGGCGGGTCATCGACGTCCGGGGCATGGCCGTCGCGCCGGGGTTTATCGACCCTCACAGCCATACGGATATCGAGCTGCTGGTCAATCCTAAAGCGGAAAGCAAGATACGCCAGGGCGTAACGACCGAGATCGGCGGCAATTGCGGCTTCACTTATTTTCCGCTCAGCGGCGAGTGCCTCGAGCTGAAGAAAAGGTTCCTGAAGGACAAGTTTGAAATCGACCTTGACTGGAACGATATAACCGGATTCTTCAAAAGGCTGGAAAGAAGGGGAGTGGCCCTCAATTACGCGACCCTTCTCGGCCACGGCAGCCTCCGGGAAGAGGTGCTCGGCACGGTTGACCGGGAACCCACCTGGGACGAACTCGCTTGGATGCGTTCCATTATCCGCGAAAACATGGACAAAGGGGCGTTTGGGCTTTCCACCGGCCTGATCTATACACCCGGCTGCTTTGCGCAGCCCCCCGAAATAACCGAACTGTGCCGTGAGGTGGCCCAATACGGCGGGATTTACACGACCCACATGAGGGATGAAGGCGATTACCTGATGGAGGCCGTCGAGGAAGCCATAGCCGTCGCCCGCGGGGCAAAGGTGGGCCTGCAGATATCGCATCTCAAGCTCACATATCCGCGCAACTGGGTCAAGATCCATGCAGTTCTCTCCCGGATATCGGAGGTTAAGGCCGAAGGCGTCGACATCCTTGCCGACCGCTACCCGTACACGGCTACATCAACGTTCCTCAATGTCTTTTTCCCGCGATGGATAAAGCAGGGCTCGCACAGCGAGTACCTGGCCCGCCTCGTGGACCCGGTGATCGAGCCGGAACTGAGGGACTATGTAAAAAAAATGGAAGAGAAGATCGGTTCCTGGGAGAACATCATGATCTGTTCGGTCCTCACGGACAAGAACCGCTCCCTTACCGGCCAGACGATTCATGACGCGGCCGCCCGGGCCGGCAAAGACCCGTACGCGTTCATCCGCGACCTCCTGATCGAGGAAAACGACCAGGTCGGGATGATCAATTTCTCGCTTAACGAGGAGAACTTCAAGAGGATCATGTGCCATCCCCTTGTCGTGATCGGCTCCGACGGATGGGCGCTGGCGCCCTACGGCGAGCTGGGCAAGGACAAGCCCCACCCCCGGTCGTACGGGACGTTCCCGCGCCTGCTGGGCCGCTACGTGCGGGACGAGAAGATCATGAGCCTGGCACATGCCATCGAGAAGATGACGTCGATAACAGCGATGCGTTTCGGCCTTGTGGGCAGGGGACAGCTGCGGGAACATTATTTCGCCGACATAGTCGTCTTCGACCCCGACAGGGTGGAAGACGTGGCAACCTGGTCCGAACCGAACCAGTATCCCCGCGGGATCGAATACGTGATAGTGAACGGCAGGGTCGTCATCGACCAGGGCGAGCATACCGGGAGCCTGCCCGGGCGGGTCCTCAAGAAATGCGAGCTCAATCCCCATCCCCGCTGGGCAATGCCGCCGTCCGCGTAGTCTGAAGTTTTCTCGTTTATTTCTCTTTTTGGAAAAGGGGGGGGAGAAAGCTTTCGGATTGCCCCAAACTACTTTCCCCTTTCATTTTCGCCGCTTGTATAATATGAACTTTGCATTTCCGGACTACTGGAGGAATGCAGATGAAGCTCGCAAGAATAATCACCCCGTTATTTCTTTTGATTATCATTCTGACTGTGATTTTACCGGCGCCCGCCCCGGCCACGGAGAGCGGAGGGAGCGCTTACCCCAATGGAGTGGAGGACTTCATGGCCGGGGCCTTGCCGCCCCCGGGGACTTATTTTCTTAATTACCTGAATTATTACTCCGCTGATAAGTTCCAAAATAGCGCTTTGAACGATTTCAAGATCAACGCCGTGGCGGACGTCATGAGGTTTGTGCACGTGACGAACCGGAAGGTGCTGGGCGCCGACTGGGGGATGCAGGTCCTCGTGCCTGTCGTTTACCTCGATGTCCATCTGCTGGGCAGGCAGGACAACCGGTGGGGCCTGGGGGACATAATCTTCAACCCGTTTATCCTGGGATGGCATTCCAAAAACTTCCATGTTACCGCGGGAGTTGACATATTCGCCCCCACGGGAGATTACGAGAAAAACCACCTGGCGAACCCGGGGCGCAACTACTGGACCTTTGAGCCGGTCGCCGCCGCCACTTACCTGAGCGATTCGGGTATCGAGCTCTCCGGCAAGTTCATGTACGATTTCAATACGAAGAACACCGACGCGGAATATCAGTCGGGCCAGGAGTTCCACGTCGATTACGCGCTGGGATATCACATCGGCAAATCGTGGGTCCTGGGCGCGGCGGGTTATTACTACCAGCAGACAACGGATGACGAATTGAACGGAATCAAATTCGGCGCGGACGGCTTCAAGGGCCGCGTCTGGGCGCTCGGCCCGGCGGCAAGCTACAGCTATAAGAACATGAGCTTTACTCTGAAATACCAGAGCGAGTTCGCTACGCAGAACAAGCCCGAAGGCGACAAGTACTGGTTCAAAATGACTTATGTCTTTTAAGGAAGGTTGCCCGGCGGGATTTGGGGCCTTTTCACGCCCAGCACTTTTATTATCACCATGGTGATATCGTCGAACTGGGACTGGCTCGCTGAGAATGCCATGACGCTGTCGCGGATTTTTTCAATGATCACCGACGACGGCAGGTAGATGTTTTCGCGGATTGTCCTGATCAGGCGGTCTTTGCCGAAAGCCTCACTGGCCGTATTTATCGCATCGGTCACCCCGTCCGTGTACATGACGAGCGTGTCCCCGGGCTGGAAATCCATGAACGCCTCGCGCAGATCGATGTTCTGCCTGATCCCGACGGCGAGCCCCTTGGACTTCAACTCCAGAGGGTTTTCCTGCCCGCGGCGGAAAAGCAGCGGCGGGTTGTGCCCCGCATTGACGAATCTCAGCCTTTTTCTTTCCTGTTCGAGGATGGCGTAAAACAGCGTAACAAACATCCCGGGCCTCGCGTCGTTGCAGATCAGGTCGTTGGCCTGCCTGATCGGTCCCGCCGCCGAAATATTGCCCACGGTGCTTGCCCTGACGAGCGTACGCGAGATGGCCATCAGGAGCGCCGCCGGCATCCCCTTGCCGGACACATCGGCTATCACGAATCCCCATTGCTTGTTGGTCACCGGGATGAAGTCGTAGAAATCGCCGCCGACCTCCTTGGCCGGTATGTTCACCGCCGAAATGTCATAACCGGGGATCATCGGGGCCTGTTTCGGCAGGAAGCTCCGCTGGGTCCCCCTGGCGATTTCCATTTCCCGCAGCAGCCTTTCCCGGTCGGCCATATTGCTCTGGAGCACTTTCAGGGATTCGGCCATCCAGTTTATGGACCGGGCCAGTTCTTCCAGCTCGTCCGCGGTTTTCACCTCCACCCGGTAGTTCAGGTTGCCGCTGCCGATTGCCTTGACGCCTTCGATAACGGCCCAGATGGGATCCGTTATCCTGCGGGCCAGGATGAGGGAAATAACGCCGACGATGAGCATCATTGCGATGACGATGTTGAGAAAGGTGGCAATGGTGCTCGCCAGGCTGTCGTTAAGTTTGGAGCTGATTTCCCGGTTCGCCAGGGAGATTTTCTCTTTTGTCTCCCGGATGGGAAGCGTGAACTCCCCAAGGTAAATGGTGGCGCCCGCCATCAGGCCCGTGCCGCGGATCGGCACCATGTACATGAACTTGCGGCGGATCACGCCGTCGGAGTCCTGCCAGTCATAGAAACCGGAGCCTTCCTTCCCCTCGAAGGTGGATGCGAAAAGCTGCCAGAACTCCGGGAGGTTTGTTTTCCATTTGCGCAGGTCAAAATCGACAAGCTCACTGTTCGGGTGGAACCTCATTTTCCCGGTACGGTCGTAAATGAGCGTGTAGCCGGTGGAGCCCACGGACTGCACGGCTATCTTTCGAAATTCGGGATTGGCCGGGAG
>JBDKTK010000193.1:0-6826 GCA_039680225.1 Syntrophaceae bacterium | reverse complement strand
GGCCAAGCGCCCCGAGGGGCCATGCCATTCCGGCGAATTTCTGGAGCATATAAATGATCCAGTAGAAGCCGCCGCTATGTGCCACGATGCCGGCGAGCCAGCCGATGAAGAACGCGCGCAGGGGGGACTTATCTCTTATCGCCCAGAGGACGGGAACGAGGCATATCCATTCCAGGTAGAATTGATCGAACCCGGCATAGCCCAGGAAAGCCAATATGCCGCCGGCGATTGCGGCGATCCAGGGCAGTAAATTATTCATTCCTGCTTGACTCATGAAAAGACCTTTAGCTTAAACTGCACCGCAATATATGCGAATTCCGGCGATTTCGCCACCTTGGATTTACTGCAGGTCCGCTCCTGGACACATGTATTTCGTCCTGGAAAATGCCATCCAAATACATGGTCCGGTCCGGCGCATGCCAAATATCAAAAACAGCTTGACACGCCGCCTGCTTCCCAATATGCCGTGTTCATCTTTTTTTGCGGCCTCGGATAAGAAACTCGAAAATTTTATTATGGGACATGCACATACGGAAGGAGCTGATGATGCCGATCTCGCAAATAGTCATTGAGAAATCGGACGGGATTTACTGGATTACCTTAAATCGCCCCGAGGCGATGAATGCGCTTACGCCCGTGATGCTCAGGGAACTCAGGGTGTCACCAGGATTTCCAAGTCTGGTAACACATGCAGAATATGAAAAAATCATCTAGAGCAGCTCTGTTATCCATGTTCATTCTTCCTGGTGCCGGCCACTTTTATTTAAAAAAATATTGGAGAGGCTTTTTAATCACGCTCATCGTTATGAGCTGCTTAGCCTTCATTATCTGGTCGGCGACCGTCACTGCCCTCCATTACCTTGAAGGCGCGGCGGGCACGATTCAGGATGGTACGGCTGGTATGAGCGAAATTTCAAAAATCGCCGGACAAGCATCAACTTCGAATCCTTATAATGATGCTGTTCTATACATTCTTGTTATTGTCTGGATATTTGCCGTCATAGACGCCTATAGAATCGGCAAGAAAATGCATGATCAGGAAGAAGAACATCTTTAAGTTGAGTATAGTCTGAAAGATATTCGCGACCGTTTACGCAAATTTATCTGCACTCCCGAACGCATTCATCTTTCAGGTATGCCCGTCTTGACATTCAGTGCCGTTGACGCAGGCTGGGCTGCCCCCAACTTCACTATATCGAGTAGAATGTTGACGCTCTCGTTCACGAAGGGAGCATTCTGGTCCCGGGCTTTCTGCTTAAGCGCGCTAATAGTCACTTCCTTTTTACTGCCGCCTTCCTTCTCCATCTCCTTGCGTAAATCGGCGAGCCGAATGATGCCCTTCCTGGCTGATGCCTCTTTGTTGTTCTTGATGATTTCAGCGAACTTCGCGTCCTTGGCGACCCTGGCCCTGGACGATTCCGCCAGCTTTTCGAGAAGGGGCTGCTCCAAAGGTTTCCAGAGCGGCGCAACTTTCCCCGGCACGCCGATGAATGGCGAGATAGCCTGGGCCGAAAGCGGGTAATCCAAAGCACTTTCACCAATGTCTTCGAGAGAGAACAAGATAGGCAGACTCACATTCGCTTCTACACCGATCTTCTGTGTAGATTTGCCGCCCGGCAGGAAGTACAGTCCCGAAGTAACTGTCATGCCGCCCAGATCCAGGGGCAGGGGCGTCAATACCTGCACGGACCCTTTACCAAAGGTATGATCCGACCCGACAATCACAGCGCGATGGTAGTCTTTGAGGGCTCCTGCTACGATCTCGCTGGCCGATGCGCTCAGCCGGCTCGTCAGCACTACAAGGGGACCTGTGTAGAGCGCTTGAGGATCTTCCGCAGGGAACGTAATCACTTTGTGCTTGTCGCCTTCAGTATTCGACAGGACCGAACCATTGGCGATAATAGTAACCTGCCCTCGACCATCCTTTGTTGCGACAATTCCGCCATTTCCAAGAAAAAGGCCGGAAAGGCGCACTGCCTCCGCCAGCAATCCCCCCGCGTTGCGCGACAGGTCCAGCAGGATCCCATCGACATTCTGCCGCTTGGCCTCCGAGAGCAGTCTTTTCACGTCTTCATAACAGGACTTATCTGACTTCTCATCACCGTAGAAGGAAGGAAGCTCGATCACGCCGAATCGGTGCAGTTTGCCGCCCGCTGTCCGTGTCTCGTACGAGATCTTGGCCTCCTGCTCCTTGATGTCGATCTTGTCGCGCGTAACAGTGGCATTGAAGCGCTCCGTGTGTTCCGTCTGCCGCAGGATTGTCAGAGTCACCTGCGTGCCCTTTTTTCCGCGGATCATTTTAACGATGTCGTGCAGGTCCATGTCGATGACGTTAACGGGCTTTTGCCCTTCCTGGGCCACGGCTATGATCTTGTCCTTCGGCTTCAGAAGTCCCGTGCGCTCGGCGCTTCCCCCGGGAATCAGCTCTTCAATAACGGTAAAGCCGTTATCGCTTCTCAGGACGGCCCCGATCCCCTCCAGGGAAAGCTGCATCTGAATACGGAGTTCCTCGAACTTTTCGGGGGGCAGGTAGTTAGTATGCGGATCCAGGGCCAGCGCAAACGCCTCGGCGACGTCCGCAATGAGCTTTTCCGGATTGCGCTCGACCACTCGCCTGGTCTGCAGTTCATAGTGATGAATCTGCTGTTTTTTGGCCTCAGCCAAATCGGCGCCTGTCAGCAAAGTGTTCTCAATCTGAAACTGCACTACCTTCCTCAAAAGTGCACGCTTTTCTGCCGGCGTTTTCACATAGGTGCGTTCGTTCACGTTGATGTTCAGTTCGACCGTCTCGTCGAGTTTGTAGTCCGGCCCCAGAATCTTTTTAATAATGGCCTCGTTCTCCCGCGCCCGCATAACGAGCACGTCGTAAACCTGCTGAAGTGATGCGCAGTCACCCTCTTGCATGCCGGCAAACACACCTTCCAGAACCGGTTTTAGTCTTTCCACATCAGATTCGTACAGCAACGTTTTGGAGGGGTCAAGATTCTTGACCATCTGATCAACCGTGTGGTTTTTAATCTCCCCGGTTATATTCTTTATCGCGTAGTGGTTGGCCAGGAACCCTTTCATCACTAATGGAAGCCGGCTGCAGGTAAGAGTTTCAGCAATTGAGGAAACGGGCAAAAGCAGGATCAGAAGCAGGATCAGAAGCAGATTCCGGCAGTCAAACCCGCCTTTGCTGCCGAAGACCCGTCTGCGGCTGCTCTGATTATCCCCGGGGGTGTTCCGGTAGATGTTTTCGACCTCTCTATTACACATGCTGATTTCCTCTGTTCTTTCCATTATTTGAGCGCAAACCTGATCGGCCCATCAAGCCGCATCGATATCGCAACCCCTGCCCGCTGTCCGGGTTGCAAGAGCCGTTTCCGGACTGCCTCAACAGCAGAATCGTCCAGGTCCTTATACCCGTCCAGAAAGGAATAATATCACGCCAGCAGTTTCCTGAAAAGCATCCCGAAGGAGTATCTCAGCAGCAAATTGAAGTAGCGCACAGCGCGGGCGACAGCGCCGGAAATCAACCCGAACTAAAACCCCTTCTGCAGCGCCGGGCTCTGGCTGATGTTGAGGGAGCGCGCCTCGTCTGGGCAGAACATTATGCGCACTATAGTCCTGCCGCCTGCGCCCGAGCTATGCCGGGCGCGACGCCCCGGCCGAGAGATCACCTGTGGCGATATCTGGACAGTTATCTAAGCGATTAAAGAAAACATGGGATGTATGCATTTGTCAGGTGTTCTGATTTCAGTCCTTCATATTTTTTTTCACCGATTTGATGAATCGGCCGAAGGCCTTGTCTTTTTTTCGTTTGTCCAGATATGACATCTCATGGTACTCCGACTCTTTCTTGAGCTTGATATAGCTGGAATAGCGATCTTCGGACAATTCGCCGTTTTCGACCGCGGTTCGAACGGCGCAGCCGGGTTCGCGTTCGTGGCTGCAATTCGCATAACGGCAATTTGCGGAAAGGGCGGCAATTTCTTCAAAGCCTGTGTTGACCCCGTCGCCGGCGCCGACAATGCCCAACTCCCGCATGCCGGGCGTGTCAATCAACATTGCACCCTGGGCAAGGACAACAAGCTGCCGGCGCGACGTCGTATGGGTGCCTTCTCCCGTGCTGCTGACGGCCTTTGTCGCAAAGTCTTCCCGGCCGATAAGACGGTTGATGAGCGTCGTCTTCCCGACACCGGATGAACCGAGCAGACAGTACGTCCTTCGCGGGGAGAGCATCTGCTGAAATTCGTCGAACCCGGTCCCGGTGACATTGCTGAGAGCGAGCACCCTGGTTTTGACGGCAGAGCTGATGGTCGCAAGCTTCTGATCCAATTCCTCCCGCGTAATCAAATCTGTCTTCGTGAGGATGACAACCGGTTCAACATGCCCGTCCGCCGCCATTACCAGGTACCGGTCCAGGCGGCGGGGATTAAAATCAAAATGGCATGACTGGACGATGAAAGCGGTATCTATATTGGCT
This sequence comes from Syntrophaceae bacterium, assembly GCA_039680225.1. GTDB lineage: Bacteria > Desulfobacterota > Syntrophia > Syntrophales > UBA4778 > JBDKTK01. The sequence goes on along the minus strand of JBDKTK010000193.1, from coordinate 2,358 downwards.
GCAATCATCTGGATGTCGACGTTGTCGCCGGCGGTCTTGCGCCGCAGGAACGTTTTGCGGGGAAACACCCGGTAAATGATGGCTTCCCTGTCATCGTTGTAATACTGCGCCGTCACCCAATCCCCGACGCACGGCAAGTCGACGGAACTGTCAATCTGATAGGAAAGCCTGCCCGCCAGCTCGGCCGGGACTTCTCCCGAATCGTTCCTTATGAGATATGAGCCGCGGTCGACCGCGGATATTCGAGCAAAGCTGCAACCCTCCTGGCTGAACTCGGTCGCATGAGCTTCAAACCATTGGTCAAAACCGAAATCTGTCAAATTCATATAGCCGTAACCATCGAACAATAATCATGAGGCAGTTTTGCGTCATGCCTGATTGCCTTTAAAATACTTTCTGGAATTCACGATCCTTCATAATGGTCGTAAAGGCCAAATCCATCAGTTTGTAACCGCGTGTTTCAAGTTCGGCCGCATTTTCGGTTGTCGCAGCGGCCATAGTGACAGTGTATTCCTTGTCCAGCTTCGTTTCGCCGTTTTTGAAAACAAGGACCTTGAATTTGAACTCCTGATCGGTCATCGACAGTATAATAAATTGAAACTCGGGAACGCCCTTGGGCGCCTTATAGCCGCCGGGACCGGGACCCCACCAGCCATATCGATGATGGTAACGAGGGTCATTGTCATATGTGTAATCCACAAGTTTAACCCCGATTTGTTTGAACGCCTTCGTGAAACCGTTCAGATAAAAATTGTCCAGACTGACATTGCTTTGATAATTCAATTTATTGTCCGGGCTGAAGTAATTGTAGGTTTTTGTATTCTGGGCCTGGTTATAGAAACTCGACAGGACCAGTTTTTTGCCTTTGTACCGGCTGAAGTCGCCGGCACGGAATGACGGTGAATATTTCTCCTGGGTCACGGTAACTTTCGTGCCGGAGGCACAACCGGTCAGAAAAACTGCGGTGATGAAGAAGGCGGCAAGGCCGATCGACTTAATGCTTTTTTTCATATTAAGTATCTCCTTATTATATTCGCGCAAGCGAAACTCGTTCAGAAATTCAGAGTGAATATAGAGATCAAAAGATCAAGGTGTCAAGATTGAAAAGCGATCCAAGGTTATTTCGTTATGGGGTCAGCTTCGTTTACACGAATCCAGTACAGAATTCCAGGAGTGTGGCCCGGACTCAAAACCCCTTCTGCAGCGACGGGCTCTGGCTGACATTGAGAGATCGCGCCTCGTCTTCCACTTTGGGCTTAAGGTATTTATAAATATCATCGATATTCATGTTCCCCTCGTTCAGTGCCTTCAGATAATAATACGTCAGCAGGCCGTGGCCCCTGCTTATCGAGGACGTGCTTATCTGCGAACCCTGGGCAGCGGAGAGGACGAGCAGATTGGGGGCCAGGGGCTTGGGTTGAGCGGACATGACTAGCGGCCTTGCGCCCCTGGCCAGGACGCTCCTGCCGCCTGCGCCCGAGAAACAGGAATCGAGGACGACAGTCACTCTGGCCGCTTTGAGCTGTCCCAGGCTTTGATAGAGCCGGGAGAGGGAATATCCGGTCTCGGCAATGTAATTCGGGTCGCCGTCAAACGGCACCAGATATGCCTCGCCTGATACGGGGTCCGGGGCGCCGTGCCCTGAGAAATAGAAGAAAACGGTGGAGTCCCTCTTTATGTTATTGGGCAGCCAGGCTTCCAGGTTTTTTGCCATTCCGGTCCGGGTGGCCTTTTGCCCCGTGAGCAGGATTATGTTCCGCATCGGGAAACCCATTGCCGCCAGGTGGTCCCTCACGGCCAGGGCGTCGCGCTCGGCATAACTCGCTTCGGGAATTTCCGAGTACTTTTCAATCCCGATCACGATGGCAAATTTATTTTCATTTTCGGGTAAATGGTACTTCGGCTTGTCCACGTCCGATATGAAAGCCGTATTGTTTGCCTGCGCTGCGGGGACTGAGGCCTGGGGCGGTCCGGGTTCCTGCTTTTTTGCATATTTTTCGACGGTCTTGATGCCCTGTTTATATTTTAGCGCCGTGGACGGGTCTTTGGAAGAAATTGCCCCGGATTCCAGGGCAATAAGGGCCGCGTCGATATCGGCTCCCGAATCCGCGAGGACTTTAACGATATCATTGCACCCGTTATGGGCGGCATTGCTCAGGGCGGTCACGCCGTCCAGGTTTTTTGCATTTACATCAGCGCCCCTGGCCAGCAGTATTTTCACTGCTTCCCGTTGTCCGCTGCCGGCGGCAAAGATCAAAGGCGTAAGCCCGTTGCCGTTTGTTTCGTTGACGGATGCGCCCTTATCAAGCAACGCCTTCACAATTTCATTATGACCGGCGCCGGCTGCCAGCGTCAGGG
>JBDKTK010000192.1:0-2756 GCA_039680225.1 Syntrophaceae bacterium | reverse complement strand
ACGATGCCCGCCCCCTCGGCCCCGGCGAGATACGTGAGCTGTTTGAAGAGCATGTTGGCCGCCTCCAGGTCGGGCGCGAGCAGGATGTCCACGTCGCCGCTCACCGGAGACGAGATGCCTTTTGTTTTGGCGGCCTGGGCGCTGATGGCATTGTCGAAAGCCAGGGGCCCGTCAAGGATGGCGCCCGTGATCTGGCCGCGGTCGGCCATCTTGCACAAGGCGGCCGCGTCGAGGGTAGACGGGATCTTGGGGTTGACCACTTCAACCGCGGACACAATGCCCACCTTGGGCCGTTCAATCCCGAGGGCGTGGGCCAGGTCGATGGCGTTCTGGACGATATCCTTCTTGACCTCGAGGTCCGGAAAGATGTTGACCGCCGCATCGGTCAGGATGAACATCTTCGGATAGGTCGAGACATCTATGACCATGGCGTGGCTGATCCGGCGCGAGGTGCGCAGCCCCGCAGACGACGGGACGACAGCCCCCAGGAGTTCGTCGGTGTGCAGGCTCCCCTTCATGAGGGCCTCCACTTCGCCGGCGCGGGCCAGCTCGACGGCTTTCGCTGCCGAGGCATGGCTGTGCTCCGTGGAAACGATCCGGTAGGGGCTCAGATCGATATTTCCCTGCCGGGCGGCATCCCGGATCTTGTCCTCGGGCCCGATGAGCACCGGGATGATGAAGTTGCGCTGCGCCGCTTCAATGGCGCCCTCCAGGGAGTCGCGGTCGCAGGGGTGAACGACCGCGGTCGGAATCGGCTCGCAGCCCTCGCAGCCCTTGAGAATTTGGGCAAAGGCATCGCCCCAGCGCAGTTCGAAATGGGCGGGCATAATGTTGTCGTATTTCAGTCGCGAGGTGGGCGCCTGGACGGTCACCGTCCCGGACACGAGTTCAGCGCCTGACTGATTCGTGCAAAAGCTGTCGAATAAAATAGTATGGTCCTTTTTCTGTTTCTTTCGCGCCTTGACCCTGGCCGTCAGCGTGTCGCCCACGGCAAAATCTCCCGCGAAATTCAGGTCCCTGTGCATGATCCGCATCCCCGGGCCGGGCAGGCGCGTGCCCAGGACAATCGATATGAGGGCCTCGGCGCCTGCCGCCTCGGTCTTCTTCTGATCGGCCCTCGTGTCTTCCGTATCCTGGCCGTCTCCCTTCAGGTAAAAGGCGTCGACGTCGCCTGAGACAATCGCCGCCACGTCGATCTGATTTTGTTTCAACGTGACGGTCAGCTCGGCGCTGTCGCCGATCTGGATCTCATCGAAAGTCACGTTCGTGAACTCTTTCAGACGTTCTGAATCTGCGGTTGGATAAATGTCCGGCATCCCTCTTTCTCCTTTTTATTCAATCCATATGTCTTCGGCTCTCCCCTTTTTGCGCCCTCAATGCTTCCGCAGTTCTCTCCGATTTTTTTTGGGCCTGGGCGGGGCCGCAGAGATCTTTTCCTTTTTTTCCCTGCCCGGCTTTTCTGCCGCTTCCGCGGGGGCTGCTCCCTTGATAAGCTCGATGAGGCTGTTGGCGAAACTGATCTGCAGAGGGGCAACATCCTTCAGGGACAGCGCCCATTCCAGCAGCGACAGGGCGCGCTGCCGGTCTTTTTTATCGGCAAGCAGGTGCGGCAGGGCCTCCATTGTTCGCTGGGGCTCCAGGAGCGCCAGCACTCCGGCCTCGGATTTCAGGCGGCGCATCTCGTTTTCGGAAATCTTCGACAGTACTTCGTCATTGCGGACGTAATCCTGGATCGTTTCCAGACGGGACAGAGGGATCGAGCTTGCAAACCGGCCCAGGAGCGCCGATATCCGGGCGATTGCCTCCGGGTACCCTCCCTGGTCGATGGCGGCCAGGGCCTCTTTCACATACGGCAGTTCCCTCATATCCGCCACAGCCGGCTGGAGTCCGGGTTTGGTTTCCCCCGCCACACCCGATGCGACCATCGATCCGTAGATCTCGAAGAATGCCGATTCGGTTGCCGCGTCCCGCATGTCGCGGTAGAAATTGAGCGAGCCGGTGATCACCTGGGACCAGGCGTCCTCCAGTTTGCGAAAGGCGTTGTCATTCGACGCCGGTTTGCGGTTTTGCCGCACAGAGGGCGCCATGGCCTTTACCGGCCACATCAGGGGATTCAAGTCGCTGAAAAACCAGTGCTGCATCCTGAGGGGATGCAGGGTCCGGCCCATCTGGGCGGTAGTTTCGTTCACCATGCTCCTCACCAGCGGGCGCCCGAAGAGCGAGTAGAGTTTCTCGTTCATGAGCGAGACATCTTCGACCGCTTCGAAAGGCTTCTCATCCTTGCGCTCCAGGCGGTTGAGTTTGCGGAGGTCTTCCAGGCGGACTTCGTGGAAAGAGGACAGGTACCTGTCCTTGCCCTTCCCGGCCGTTTCCTCGAGCTCCATCACGTAAAGGCCGGGCCGCAGCATCTCGACAAAATCAAGGGCCTCGATAATTTCCGTATGCTCCTTCTGCGCGACTTTGACGGAGACGAAAATGCCCAGGTGCCCCACGTCCTCGTTCAGCAGCCCCACGATGACCTGGCCGAGGGCCTTAATCTCGGCAGTGCTCGAGTAAACGTCGGAGATCCAGTTGAGCGCCTGCTGGGGCGGCGTGATGTTGTCCCCTTTGGAAGAAAAAATTATGACCGGCGTGCGGACAGCCTTAAGGTCCACATAGGCCCCGGGGACCGCCGTCTTCACCTCGCCCCTGGCCAGCTTGTTGCCGATGAAGAGGTTGTCGACGATCCAGCGGATCTCCTCCTCGTTCATCAGGAA
>JBDKTK010000191.1:0-4950 GCA_039680225.1 Syntrophaceae bacterium | reverse complement strand
GTTCTCCTGCTCCGGGTACCCTATCGAGATAGCGATTATGATGCGCTTTGATTCGGGGATACCGGCGTGTTGCCGTACAATTTCCGGGAACATGACCCCCTGGTCGTGGATGCAGGTGCCAAGCCCGTAATGCAGGGCAGCGAGACAGATGTTCTGCATCACGGCGCCAATGTCCAGCAGCGGCCCTGCCTCGGACAACGATTTGTCGACGCAGATGATGATGGCGGCGGGAGCGTCGAAGTAACGGAAACCGCGTTCCATCCATGCCGCCCGTTTAGCCTTGTCCTCCCTGGGTATGTCCATGACCCGGAAAATATGTTTTGCGAGGTCCACCTGCCGCATCCTGTAGACGCTCTCGCCTGTCCAGCCGATGACTTCGAGTTCCGGATGAGGGTCCACGCCTGCCCTGAGTCGTTCCGCACACCCCTCTCGGGTCTTGCGCAGGGCCTCACCGGCCAGCACAAAAAATTCCCACGGCTGGGTATTCATGGCAGACGGCGCCCGGACGGCAATCTCCAAAAGTTCCGCAATCACGGCCCTTGGCACCGGGTCCGGTTTATAGCCCCGTATGCTTTTCCTTTGCTTGATCGCATCTATAATATTCATTCATTTCCCCTCTGGCCGGATTGTCAGGCCGGCCCGGCTTCAGCTTACGTATTCCTTTACCTCTTCCTCGCCCCGGAGGACGCGCAGGCCGCCCTCGGCCAGGGCCGCCATCTCATCCTCGCCCGGGAAAATGAAGACCGGCGCGATGAACTTCACCGCTTCGCTGATCCAGCCGGTTAATATCTCCGAAAACGCCAATCCGCCCGTCAGCACTATCCCGTCTAGTTCTCCCATGAGCACGGTTGCCATTGACCCGATGTCTTTCGCAGTCTGGTAGGCCATTGCCCTGAAAACGAGTTCAGCTTTACGATCGCCGGCCCGGACCATGTCGGCCACCTTGCGGGCGTCATTGGTATTGACGTAAGCGGCCAGTCCGCCCTGCCCTACCAGGCGCGACTGGACTTTCTTGCGGTCGGAAACGGAAGCCGACCAATCAAGCAAGTCCATAGTCGGGAGAGACCCCGCCCGCTCCGGCGTGAACGGGCCTTCCGCCAGGCCGTGGGTGCAGTCGATAACTTTTCCCTTCTTATGCGCGCCGACGGTGATGCCTCCGCCGAGGTGCGCCACCACGAAATTGACGTCATCATATGCCCTTCCCAGTTTTCCGGCTGCCCGGCGCGCGGCCGCTTTCTGGTTGAGGGCATGGAACGCGCTCTTGCGCTCGATCTCCGGGATGCCGGAAAAGCGCGCAATCGGTTCGAACTCGTCCGTGCTGGGCGGGTCGATGACTATCGCCGGTTTTCCGGATTGCTTTGCCAGTTCGAGCGCCATTGCCGGGCCCAGGGCCGAAGGATGCTTGCCGAAGCGGCCCGCCAGCAGGTCGTCGCACATTTTCTCGCTGATATTGTATGCTCCGGCCGGCGAGGGGCGTCCCAGTCCTCCCCTGCTCACGACAATGTCTATCTGTCCGGTCCCGATGGAGTTCCTTGCGAGGAAATCAAGCAGGTCTTTTTCCCTCCGGGGCAGCTGCTCGGCCAGGCCGGGATACAAGGCAAGCTCCTCCCGGGTGTAGCTGATCGTCTCCTGGGCTGCCGGCGCGGCGTTGCGGAATACGGCGGCCTTGGTAGAAGTGGACCCGATATTGACAACCACGAGGCAGAACTGCCTGTCGGTTTTTTCCCTGGGTTCCATCGGTTGCCTCCTTTTTTCTGAACAATATGCGAAAGACGATTCAAATGTAAAATATATTATTTGTATCGCGTTGATATATTCTGAGAATTACAGCACAGCAAGAAAATAATCAAAATAATTTTATTCAAAAGTGAAGATTGCAATACATCTGTTAGCTTGACAAATTGGTCTGTCCAGTATACAGGTAATGTCCTGATTCTGATTAGGTGATCTGAAGATGGAATTTATTCAAAGACCTTTCTGAGGGGGACAATATTATGAAATGGCTGATATTGGCGGTGATTATATTTATCCTGGTGAGTCCGGTGTTTATTGGCAGGACTAAAAAGACCCCTGCGCCATCGAATGCGCAAAATAAGTATTTACCTGAATTTTCATTAGACCATCAGGAATATAATGAAAAAAAATGCATGCTTTATTGTTCTGTCACGGATGGACACTAATTATGAGGTGTTGGGAGAAGCAGTCATAATACATTGAAAGAAGGGGGGCTGTAAATGAAGCTGAAGAAGTTTAGTTTTGCTGTTATGGCTCTTTTTATGCTTGTTTTTGTTGCGCCGGCTGCAGCATGGCACGTGACAATCCATAACCCGCACGGTATCGAAGCAACGGTGCAATGCTGGAAAGCAAATTGGAACGTTTACAGTGTAGAGGCTGTCATTCCACCCAACGCAAGCCACACCTTTAAAACCGGGGCGCAGTGCCCTCTTGGGCTCACCGGATCTATTGTGGGCTTTGACGGAGTAAGAAAAGAAATAAAGCTCACGTGTTTGGGTCCGCGCCGGGAACATACTTCGTATATTGTCAATTGTGCCCATAATTGCTTTCACTCCGAATGGACTGTCGAGCAACATGCCGATGGAACCTGGCACTTCCACAAGGGTTACAATCATGATGATTATTACCCGGAGGCCGATAACGATAACGAAGATGATGATGAAGAATAATAAAAGGAGCACCACTCAACATGAGGCCAAACAAAATATTGTCAGTAGTTGTTGCGGCTGTAATCTTTCTTCTTGGCTTTGTGCCTCAGGCAGAGGCGTGGCATGTGACTGTTTATAACCCCACAGAATATGAGGTATTAGTGGGGCTTTATGTGGTGATTAACATTTACGGAGAGCTGGATGTCGTAGAAGTCCCAATACCTGCCCGCTCAAACCATACATTTAAAACCGGGGCAAAATGCCCCTTTGCGCTTACAGGAACCATCAGAGGTCATGTTATAAGACCAACGTGCCTTGGCCCGCAAAAGGAAAATGTGTCTTCGGTGCATTCGTGCTGGCCCAATTGCTTCAATTCCGAATGGGCCATTTTAAAGCACAGTGATGACGATTGGCATTTCTGCGTTGGTGACTATACCGGTATTGACATGAACGGGGAATCGCAGAGTGAATAAGCCCGCCTAAAGTGCGCAGAGAGCCAAAACGTAAAACCCGCAAAAACTTTAATGGAGACGGACATGAAAGGAAAAATTGTTTTTCCGTCAAGTCTGGTTTTACTGTAAAGATATAAAACTTACCTGTCTGGGACCTCAAAGGGAGTCGGTGCCGCATGGCGATAATAGCTTATGCGGTCCGGTTTGCCTTAACTCGGAGTGGACAATAGTCCAGCATTACGATGACACCTGGCACTTCCGCAAAGGCTATTATATTTCTCATGAGGAGTGAGACAGGTCGTCAATAGTTTTCACATCAGGGCCGCTGTTTTTCAGCTCCGCGGCCTTCCCTTCGCGTTAAGTCTGATTGATGCCTCCACCGCAGTATTTGTCAGATAGGCCGGCTTTAGCCTTCGCAAACCGTTTAATCGAACACGCTTGCAAAATCCCCAGAATTGGTATATCGGTATTACCAATTTTAAAGTCAAGCACTTTCCGGCAACGGACGGCGGTCTGCTTCCTTCCGGGAGCAATCGGACGTCGCGATCCGCTTGAAAAATTCTTCGGCTGTTGGGCCTCAGGAGCAATCCATGGAAATTCTTGGAATAGTACTCAGTCTGTTTCTGCTCATGTTCATGGCTTACATGGGTTATTCGGTTATTCTTTTCGCCCCGGTCTTTGCACTGCTCGCAGCAGGCCTCCAGGGCCTGCCTATAATGCCTTCCTACACGGAACTCTTCATGACGAAGGCGGCAATCTACGTCAAATTGTTTTTCCCCGTATTCCTGCTCGGGGCTGTATTCGGAAAAGTAATGGAGGATACTCTCCTCGCCAAGGGCATATCGCACGCCATCATCAGCAGGCTGGGTGCCGGACACTCCATTCTGGCCGTTGTCATATCCTGCGCAATTCTGACATACGGCGGCGTAAGCCTCTTCGTCGTGGTCTTTGCGGTTTACCCGTTTGCCGCGACCCTGTTCAAGCAGGCGGATATTCCCAAGCGGCTCATCCCCGGGACTATCGCACTGGGGTCCTTCACTTTCACAATGGATGCATTCCCCGGAACGCCGCAGATCCAGAACATAATTCCCACTAATTTTTACGGAACTACAGCGTATGCGGCCCCGATCGCCGGAATTTTCGGAGGCACCTTGATTTTCCTGGCCGGCCTGGCCTGGTTGAACTGGAGAGTGAAAAAAGCGCGGGCCCGCGGCGAGGGCTACGGAGAGCACAAACTCAATGAACCGCTGCCCGGCGGCAAGTCTGAGTATCCGCAATGGTATCTGTGTGTCCTGCCGCTGGCGGCCATTCTGGTTATGAATTTCGGCCTTTCCAGGTATTTCGCCTGGGACCCGTCTCTTCTGGAGGCCCTGTCGCGACTGAAGCTTCCCCTGATGGCGCCCGGAGTGAAAAACGTCATCAGCGTCTGGTCGCTCATCATCGCTTTGATTGTCGGGATCGTCCTGGCTGTTATCGTCGGATTCCGCAACCTGCCCAAAGGGGGCGGTCTTCAACGGGCCCTCAATGCCGGGGCCATCGGATCTCTGCTGGCGATTATGAACACCGCATCCGAAGTCGGTTACGGGAACGTTATCGCAGCCCTCCCCGGTTTCGCCCAAATCTCCTCGTTTCTCATGGGTATAAAACTGGGCGGGACGCCGCTGGTGTCCGAAGCAGTCTCCATTACCACCCTTTCGGGAATAACGGGGTCGGCTTCGGGAGGCATGTCAATCGCCCTCGACCTGATGGCCCGCGACTGGCTGGCCTGGGCCGACTCGATCGGCATGTCCCCGGAAATACTCCACAGGGTAGCCGCCATGGCCTCGGGCGGATGC
>JBDKTK010000190.1:0-17733 GCA_039680225.1 Syntrophaceae bacterium | reverse complement strand
AAGCACCTTTTTATCCCTTCCCACCCCCCCTTTTCCTAAAAATATCTTGATTTTAAAGCCATGTTCCCTATATATGCACTTTGGTTATGAATACCTGTGGATCCTCATGTCGAGAATTACTCTTAACGATACTCCTGATCCCCCGACTATAATGAAATGATAAACAAAGCGGCTTTGAAAAAATATACAGCTCTCGTTTTAATCTGCCTGGGATTGGTCCTGATCCTGATCATTCCGCTGAGTTCCCACGGCATGAAAGCCAAGATCGTGGATTTTCTGCTCAGCACAAATGAAAACAACCTGCTTGTGTATTTCAAGGTATCAGATTGCTTCACGAAAAAGATGGATGAGGCAATAATGGCGGGAATCCCCACCACCTTTTATTTCAATATAGAGCTGTCCGAAAAAAGGCCATTCTGGTTCAACAAAACTGTTTCCAGGCTCGAGATAAGGCATACCTTGAAATTCGACACGGTAAAAAATATTTACTTTGTCAAATACAGCGAGAACGACAAGGACCCTCTGGAATTCCAGGATTATGAAAGCGCCAGGCACGCCATGGAGGACCTGAGCGGCGTCAAGATTGTCCCTCTCAATATCCTCCAGGAGGACCTCACTTATTTTTTGAGCGTCAAAGCCAAACTTGACAGGATCCGGCTCCCCCTGAACCTGGAACACGTCCTGTTCTTCGTTTCATTGTGGGACTTCGAAACCGATAATTACATCCACAGTTTCATTCACAAAAAGGCTCCTCCGGGAAATGGCTCATAGCTACGTGACCGAGAAAGAACAGAAAAGGCGCCGCCGCGAACGGATCATTATCCTTGTAACCATTCTGGTTATAGTCATCCTGACGGTTGTCGAAAACCATGTAGCCAAGCTCAGCAATCTCATCCCCATATCCAATGATGCCCTGATATTCGGCCTGATTAATGTAAATATCATCCTCATTATCCTGCTGCTGTTTCTCATAATCAGAAACATCGTCAAGCTTATTTTTGAGCGCAGGCACGGGATACTCGGCTCCAAGCTCCGGACCAAACTGGTTGCTGCTTTCGTAAGCCTCTCCCTCATACCGACAATAGTCCTGTTTGTAGTAGCGATAAATTTTCTTTCGTACAGCATTGACAACTGGTTCAATATAAAAGTGGGGGGCGCGTTGAACCTTTCGCTCGACGTGGCCCGCTCCTTTTACAGCCAGTATGCCGATAATGCAAAATATCATGCCGGGCAGATCAGCGAAGTGGTGTCCGAAAACCGCCTTTACGAGGAATCCAGGACCGAGTATCTCAAAACGCTTTTTGAACAGCGGTTAAAAAGCCTTAAGCTCGAGCTGATTGAAGCCAGTTTCAAGCAGCGGGACAAGATCAGCTGTTACGACGCCAACAAGCCGAAAATAGAGGCCCCGGCGCTTTCGCCGAAAGAGCTGGAAGATATCTTTTCCGGCAAGGGGGTATCATCTGTTCACACTACCGGTCCGGGCGACATAATCAGCGCATTCATGCCCGTCCATAACCCTGTCGCCAAGGACGAAATCCTTGGCTACGTTTCGGTCTCATATTTCATTCCCGGCGATATGGTGACAAAAATGTCCGTCATCTCGAAAACGTCAGAGGAATATAAACAGTTCAGGGTCCTTAAAAACCCCATCAAGCTGAGTTACATCATCACCCTGTCCCTGGTTACCCTGCTGATCATTTTTTCGGCTACCTGGTTCGGCCTTTTCCTCGCCAAGGGGATTACGGTTCCCATCCAGGACCTGGCGGAAGCAACGAAAAAAATAGCCCATGGAGACCTCGAGCACCAGATTGACATCAAGTCCGGCGATGAAATAGGCGTCCTGGTCAATTCGTTCAACCAGATGACCAGGGACCTGAAAATCAGTAAAAGCAATTTCGAACAGGCCAACATCGACCTGGAGAGGCGGCGCAAATACATGGAAACAGTTCTGAGCAACGTTTCCGCCGGCGTCATATCGATCGATCAGGACGGGCGCATAAGCACCGTGAACAGGGCGGCGGAAAGAATTTTGTCCGTGCCGGCGGACAAGATTTTGAACCGCAAGTATCTGGATGTGATAAATCCCCGGCATCACGAAATTCTGAACGACTCCCTCAGAGAGATGGATGAGACCGGCGAAAGCACAGTGGAAAAGCAGGTACTCCTTAAATCCGGAGGTAAAACCTTGACCATATGGAGCACCGCGACTATTTTAAAAGACGATGAAAACAACAACATGGGAATGGTGTTTGTTTTCGAAGACTTGACACAACTGCAGAAAGCGGAAAGAATGGCGGCCTGGCGGGAGGTGGCCAGGAGAATAGCGCACGAAATAAAGAACCCGCTTACGCCGGTGCAGCTTTCGGCCCAGCGCCTCCGAAAGAAATACGGGGATAAGCTCGCAGAGGATAATTCCATATTCGATGAGTGCACCAAGACCATTATTGACCAGGTTGAAGTGCTGAAAAACCTTGTAGACGAATTCTCCCGGTTCGCGAGGATGCCGGTTACCAACCCTTCCCCCAACGATTTGAATGAAGTCGTGCAGGGCTCGCTTAACCTGTTTCAGGATGCGCACAAGGACATAGCATTCAAGTTTGAAAAAGCAGACGACCTTCCTATGGTAAACCTGGACCCGGAACAGATCAGGCGGGTCATGATAAATCTGCTTGATAACGCTTGCGCAGCGGTGGACAATAAGAGCGGTACGATCGAAATCAGAACAATATACGAGACCGGATCGGAAATGGTGAGAGTGGAGGTGGCGGATAACGGCTGCGGCATACCGGCCTGGAACAGGATGAGGATGTTCGAGCCCTATTTTTCGACGAAGAAAAAGGGCACCGGCCTTGGCCTGGCAATTGTCAGCTCCATAATTTCCGACCATAACGGAAACATAACTGTGAGGGACAACAACCCGCGCGGAACGATAATCTCTTTTGAATTACCTGTGAAGGAAGCGGCCTGATGGGCAAGACTATTTTGATAGTTGATGATGAGGAGAGCATCTGCACGTCTCTGAGCGGTATTCTCAGCGATGAGGGATACAGGGCGATAACGGCCGGATCGGCGGAAGATGCCCTCAGGATAATAGATGAGGAAATGCCTGACCTCGTCCTGCTGGACATCTGGCTGCCCGGCATGGACGGCATTGAGGCATTGACCCTGATTAAAACCGAGCATCCGCAGCTGCAGGTCATCATGATGTCGGGTCACGGCAACATCGAAACAGCGGTAAAAGCCACCAAGCTGGGGGCCTTCGATTTCATAGAAAAGCCGCTCTCTCTCGATAAGACAGTGCTCATAGTGGACCATGCGCTCGACCTGGTCCGCCTCGAAGAGGAAAACAAGCTGCTGCGCCAGAAATATCCGCAGGATTATGAGTTGACAGGCAAGAGCAGGTTCATAACAGACCTGAAAGAAATGATCTCCATAATAGCCCCCACGAATGCCTGGATCCTGATAATGGGGGAAAACGGTACCGGGAAAGAGCTTGTGGCGCGCTCCATCCACAAGCAGAGTAAGCGGGCCAAAAAACCGTTCATCGAAGTGAATTGCGCGGCCATCCCGGAGGAGCTGATCGAGAGCGAGCTGTTCGGTCATGAAAAGGGCGCCTTCACGGGCGCGACCACCATGAAAAAGGGCAAGTTCGACCTTGCGCATGAAGGCACCATTTTTCTCGACGAAGTGGCCGACATGAGCCTCAAGGCCCAGGCAAAAATCCTCCGCATCCTGCAGGAAAAGAAATTCGAGCGGGTCGGGGGCGCAAAAGTCATCGAAACCGATGTGAGGGTGCTTGCCGCCACCAACAAGGACCTTGAAAAGGAAATGGAGACGGAAAGGTTCAGGCAGGACCTGTTTTACCGGCTCAACGTAATACCTCTTTTCATCCCTCCCCTGAGGGAACGCAAGGACGATATACCCGTCCTGGTGCAGCGCTTTTTAAGAGAGTTCTCCCACAAAGAAGGGCTGCCCGAAAAAGAAATATCGCCCGAGGGGATTGACATCCTCCTGGAACATAACTGGCCCGGCAACGTCCGGGAGCTCAAGAACCTGATAGAGAGGATGGTAATCCTGACGCAGTCCGATATAATAAAGGCGTCCGACATACCGCCATTCATCCTGAACCATAAGGGCCCCGGCGACGGCTCTTTTCTTATAGTCAATTCGTACAGGGCGGCAAAGGCGGAATTCGAGAAGCGCTTCATTGAAAAAAAACTGCTGGAAAACGAGGGAAATGTGTCCCGGACAGCGGAAATCATCGGGCTGGAGAGAAGCAACCTCCACAGGAAGATCAAGGCATATAACCTGGAATCAAAAAAAGACGACCAGGAAAAAGAGCCCCCCTCAAATTAAAATTAATTCAATTTGCCACGCCGGATTACATGGCCTATCATTTATTCAGAAATGTATCCAGGAGGCCATGCCATGCCGAAAGTCATCCATTTCGAGATAAACGCCGATGACCCCGAAAGAGCAATAAAGTTTTACAGCGATGTCTTCGGGTGGAGCATAGATCTCTGGACGGGCCCGGCGGAATACTGGCTGATAAACACCGGCCAGGGCATAAACGGCGGGATAATGAGGCGGATGGAATCGGCCACAACCATCAATACAATCCAGGTCGATTCCATCGATGAATTCATGAAAAAAGTGGTGAAGGGGGGAGGGCACATTATAACTCCCAAGCTGACGATACCCGGCGTCGGCCTCCACGCGTATTGCCGCGACACGGAAGGGAACCTCTTCGGGCTCATCCAGCAGGATGAATCGATGCGCATCATGGAAGCGGAACAACCGGAATATTGAGCCTTGCAGGGCATTCCCGCTGATTTTGTTTGACAAAAAGGTCGTTACGAATTATAGGAAAGGGAAATCAGTCGGGAAACAGGATAAATGGGCTTGAACATTATCTCCATTATTATCGGCATAATTATACGGGAGGGACATACCCGGGCCTGATAATGGTGTAATGTGACATAAGAATCAAAAGGCCGTTATCAGGAGATAACGGCCTTTTTTGTTAATCCAACAAAAAGGAAAAGTAAATGGAACACGGACGGGACGTCATCTTGTATGACACCACCCTGCGGGACGGGACCCAGGGGGAGCAGGTAAATTTTTCCGCCGAGGAGAAGTTGCGCGTCGCCAGAAAACTCGATGAACTGGGCTTCCATTATATCGAAGGCGGCTGGCCGGGTTCGAATCCCAAAGACATGCGGTTTTTCGAACTGGCCCGGAAGGTGAATTTCAAGCACGCCCGGCTCGCGGCTTTCGGGAGCACCCGGAAATGTTATACCCGGCCCGATGAATGTGCGAACATCGCCGCGCTCATTAACGCCGGCACCCCGACGGTGACGATCTTCGGGAAGACCTGGGACCTGCATGTAACAGACGTCCTCGGCATCGAGCTGGAAGAGAACCTTTCCATGATCCGCGACAGCATTGAATACCTGAAATCGCAAGGCAGGGAAGTCATATACGACGCGGAGCATTTCTTTGACGGGTACAAGAGGAACCGCTCCTATGCACGGATGACTGTCAAGACGGCTGTTGATGCCGGGGCGGAAATGATCGTCCTTTGCGACACGAACGGCGGGACGCTTCCCGACGAACTCAGGCAAATAATCAGGGACGTTTCAGATATCGTGCCCCCCGGCAAGATGGGCATCCACGCCCACAACGACGGCGGGCTCGCCGTGGCCAACTCCCTGGCGGCCTGCACAGAAGGCGCCAGAATGGTCCAGGGCACTATCAACGGCTACGGGGAAAGGTGCGGAAATGCAGACCTCATACCCATCATAGGAAACCTGCAGCTCAAGATGGGGAGGAAATGCCTGGACCCCGAATCGATCCGCCAGCTCACGAACGTATCGCTTTTTGTCAGCGACATCGCCAACATTCCCCCGCTTAATTCCCGGCCGTTCGTGGGCAAAAGCGCCTTCGCCCACAAGGGCGGCGTGCACGTCAATGCCGTCCTGAAGAAGACGGAAGCCTACGAACATATTGCGCCGGAACTGGTTGGCAACCAGCGGCGCGTCCTGGTTTCCGATCTGGCGGGCAAGAGCAACATAGAATACAAGGCGCAGGAAATGGGTTTGTCGCTCGGAAGCAAGGAGAACCAGAGCTCGAAGATCGTCCAGGAGATAAAAAGGCTCGAAGACAACGGGTATACATTTGACGCCGCCGACGGTTCCCTCGCCCTCCTCATCAAAAAAGCTAATGGAGAATTCATTGAGCCCTTCAACCTGGAAAGTTTCCGGGTTATGATTGAGAAGACGAAGAACGGGGACGCCAAGTCCCAGGCGACTATCAAGATCTCGGCCGGCGACGATGAGGAAATTACGGCCGCGGAAGGGAACGGCCCGATAAACGCCCTTGATAATGCGCTCAGAAAGGCATTGACAACCTTCTACCCCCAGATTAAAGAGGTGCACCTTATCGACTTCAAAGTCGGCATAGTGGACGGCAGCGACGGGACGGCCGCAAAGGTCAGGGTCTGGATCGAATCGCGGGACCAGGACGAGGTCTGGAGCACAATAGGCGTATCGGGAAATATGATAGAGGCGAGCTGGCAGGCCCTCGTCGACAGTATCAATTACAAGCTGAGCAAGGATAAATTGAACAGGAACGGCAACAGCAGGCACTGAAGAGTCCTATTGGAAATCTTTGCAGGGGCGTATTGCAATACGCCCCTGCTGTTGAAAATGAAACATTACAGGTGAATTGATTTATGCCGATGACATTAACGGAAAAAATTCTGGCGGAACATGCGGGCCTGAATGAGGTTGCTCCGGGCGACCTGATCGAAGCGAAGGTGGACCTGGCGTTCGCCCATGATGTGACAGCCCCCATCGCTATCGAAGTGTTCAGGCAAATCGGTGCGGAACATGTCTTCGATTCCGAAAAGGTCGCGCTCGTCGCCGACCACTTCGTCCCCAACAAAGACGTCCAGTCGGCCCAGCAGGCCAAGCTGATGCGGGAGTTTGCCCGGGAACAGAACCTGAAGCATTATTATGAAGTGGGCGAATCCGGGATCGGCCACGTGCTGCTGCCCGAAAAAGGGCTCGTCGCGCCGGGCCAGGTTGTTATCGGGGCCGACAGCCACACCTGCACTTACGGGGCCCTCGGGGCCTTCTCGACCGGGGTGGGAAGCACCGACCTGGCCGCGGTAATGGCGACCGGCGAGATCTGGCTCAGGGTCCCTCCCACGATCAGGATCAACTACAACGGCAGGCCCCGTCCCTGGGTGGGCGGCAAAGACCTCGTGCTGAAGACGATCGGGATGATCGGAGTCGAAGGGGCGCTCTACAGCACCATGGAATTTTCCGGCGAGGCCGTATCGGCCCTGCCCATGAACCACCGGTTCACCATGGCAAATATGGCCATCGAGGCCGGGGCGAAGAACGGCATTTTTGAGCCGGATGAGACGACGTTCAAATTCATGCGGGAGCGCTCGGACTGGAAACAGGTCGATCTGAAGAGCGACAAGGATGCCCGTTATAAAAAGATCATCGAGATCGATGTCTCCGGCATGGAGCCGCAGATAGCATTCCCCAGCTCCCCGGCCAATGTCCGGCCGCTCTCGCAGGCGGGAAAGGTCAATCTCGACCAGGTATTCATCGGCTCCTGCACGAACGGCTGGCTGGAGGACCTGCGCGACGCCGCACAGATACTGAAAGGCAGAAGGGCTTTTGCGGGATTGCGCCTCATCGTCATCCCTTCCACCCCGGACATCTATCGGCGGGCGCTGAAGGAAGGCTTGATAGAAACCTTCCTGGATGCGGGAGCGGTGATCGGTCCCCCGTGCTGCGGTCCCTGCCTCGGGGGGCACATGGGTCT
The DNA here is from genome assembly GCA_039680225.1 of Syntrophaceae bacterium. Taxonomy (GTDB): domain Bacteria; phylum Desulfobacterota; class Syntrophia; order Syntrophales; family UBA4778; genus JBDKTK01. The sequence continues at coordinate 9,891 of JBDKTK010000190.1, read as the reverse complement.
CCTGGCGGAAGGAGAACGGGCCCTGGCCACGACCAACAGGAATTTCCTGGGCAGGATGGGGCATCTCAAGAGCGAAGTCTATCTGGCCAACCCGCAGGTTGCGGCGGCATCGGCCATCCTCGGCCGGATTGCCGGACCGGATGATCTATGAAGGAGTTCAAATTATGACAAAAGGCAGAGCCTGGAAATTCGGCGACGATATAGATACCGATTTGATTTTACCCGCCCGGTTTTTAAATTTGTCCTCAGGGCAGGAACTGGCGAAGGTGTGCTTCCTTGACTTCCGGCCGGAATTCCCGAAAGAGATTTCGCCGGGCGATGTGATTGTCGCCGGCAGGAATTTCGGCTGCGGCTCCTCGCGCGAGCACGCGCCCCTGGCCATCAAGTCGGCGGGGGTGAGCGTGGTAATAGCCGCCAGCTTCGCCCGGATATTTTACCGCAACGCCTTCAACATCGGGCTGCCGCTGCTGGAATCGGCTGAGGCTTGCGAGAGGATCAGGGACGGGGAGCGCCTCCAGGTCGATCTCGCGAAGGGCTCGATAAAGAGTCTCGAGACCGGGGAAACCATTCGGGCCCGCCCCATCCCGGAGTTCATGCAGAAGCTCGTGGAATCAGGCGGACTGGTTGAATACATCAAGAAGAACAAAATACAAAAAGAGAAGAGGGTCTGATGAACAAATACGATGTCGGTGTCATTCCGGGAGACGGGACAGGGCCGGAGGTTACGGCGGAGGCGGTGAAGGTGTTGCAGGCGGCGGCTGAGGCCGAGGGCCTTGATTTTAACCTGGTGCATTACGACCTGGGCGGCGAGCGCTATCTGAAAAAAGGCGAGCTTGTCCCCAATTCCGTGCTGTCCGAACTGCGGCAGCTCAATGCCATCCTGCTCGGCGCCATCGGGCACCCCGATGTGAAGCCCGGCATCCTCGAAACGGGCGTGCTGCTGAAGCTCCGTTTCGAGCTGGATCTGTACATCAATCTCAGGCCCGTCGTGCTGTTCCCGGGGGTCTATACCCCGCTGAGAGACAAAAGGCCCGAGGACATCGATTTCACCGTGGTCAGGGAAAATACCGAGGGCCTCTACGCGGGAAGCGGCGGTTTCCTGAAAAAGGGGAGCCCCGATGAGGTCGCGGTCCAGGAGTCCATAAACACGCGCAAGGGGGTCGAGCGCTGCATCCGCTTTGCCTTCAAATATTGCCGGAAGCTCAACCGGAGAAAGAAGCTCACCCTGTGCGGCAAGACCAATGTCCTGACCTATGCCTTCGACTTGTGGCAGCGGGTCTTCAACGAGTGCGCCCCCGATTATCCCGATGTCCAGACCGATTACGCCCATGTCGACGCCATCTGCATGTGGATGGTCAAGAACCCGGAGTTTTTCGACGTGATCGTCACGGACAACATGTTCGGCGACATCATCACGGACCTGGGCGCCATGATCCAGGGCGGCATGGGCATTGCCGCGGGCGGGAACATCAACCCCGAAGGGACCTCGATGTTCGAGCCCATCGGCGGCTCGGCCCCGAAATACACCGGCCTCAACAAGATCAATCCCCTGGCCGCGATCTGCTCGGCGCAGATGATGCTGGAGCATCTCGGCGAAGACAAGGCGGCAGCCCGCATCCTCAACGCCGTGAAGAAGGCCCTTCAGAAGGATTTAAAGAGTCTGGACGCCGGCAAAATGGGAATGGGCACAAAGGAGGTCGGCGACCTGGTCACGCGGTATGTGAAGGAATAGTTTTGACTTGCCTGAAAGGCAGGGGGCGTATGCAATACGCCCCCTTTTTGTATAGAAATATGCCGCGGACCAGGAATATTCAAAATTTCCCCGGACTTCCAATAATCCCCTTGCGTATCAAAACTTAATTGATTAACAACCCGAACTCTGCTAAACTCCCTAAATTGTTAATAGAACGGCTGATATGAAAATACCTCATGATGCTTTCGATAAACAGCGAAAATCCTCAGTTAAGACTGATCAGGAAAGCAGTCGAGGTTTTGAAAGAAGGAGGGATCATCGTCTATCCGACCGATACCGTGTACGGGATGGGATGCGACCTCTTCAATAAGCAGGCGATAGAAAAAATTTACGAAATAAAAAGGAGAAACAAGAAAGAGCCGCTCAGTTTCATCTGTGCCGATCTTAAGGACATAAGCAATTATGCCCTTGTTTCCAATTACGCCTACAAGACAATGCGCCGGCTGCTGCCCGGCGCGTACACATTTGTAATGGAAGCATCCCGGATGGTCCCGAAGATCCTGCTCACAAAAAGAAGAACAGTGGGGATCAGGGTGCCGGACAATAAGATCTGCCTTTCTCTCGTCACCGAGCTGGGACATCCGCTGATCAACACCAGCGCCAAACTTGAAGCGGACGAGGTCCTGAGCGATCCTTTCGAAATCGAAAGAAAATTCAAGCACAGCGTTGACCTTGTCATCGACGGCGGGATCCTGGCTTCCGACCAGTCCAGTGTGATCAGCCTGATCGATGACGTGCCTCAGGTATTAAGAGTGGGCAAAGGAGACGTTGCGGATTTTCTTTAAAACAAAAAGGAAATCTATGAACAAAAAAAGAATGCTGATCAATGCCGTCGAACGCGAAGAGAAACGGATGGCGATCATTGCCGACTCGAAGCTCTCTGAGTTCAACATCCAGATGAGCGCGAAAGAGCCCATCTCCGGGAACATCTACAAGGGAATTATAATGAAGGTGGAGCGCGGGCTCCAGGCCGCCTTCGTCGATTACAGCGGGAAAAAGAACGGTTTCCTCCCCCTCCATGACGTCCACAGCGACTATTTCGAGAAAAGGGAAGAGGGAGATAACAATCACAAGCACAAGAGGCCCGGCCTGAAGATCGGCCAGCAGGTCCTCGTCCAGGTGCAGAGGGAAGAGAAGGACCGCAAGGGGGCGATGCTCACCACGCTCATCTCCCTGCCGGGACGCTACCTGGTACTCATGCCCAACCGCCCGAGCATCGGGGTCTCGCGCAAGATAGAAGACGAGACCGACCGCAAGCGGCTCAAGGATATGATCGACCAGATCAACAAGGACGAGAGCATGGGACTGATCATCCGCACCGCCGGGATGAGCCGCAAGAAACAGGAGCTCTCGCGCGACTACCAGCAGCTCCTGAGGCTCTGGGAGACGATCGAGGCCAAGTCCGAATCCACGAAGGCGCCTGCCTTGATTTACCAGGAGAGCGATTTCGGCGTGAAGTCCCTCCGGGATTATCTCAACCCGGACATCCATGAAATTCTTGTAGACGACGTGGACACGTTCAAAAAAATGCGCGATTACATGAAGACCGTCCAGCCGCGCAACGTGAACATGATCAAGCTGTACAAGGAAAAAGTCCCCCTCTTTGATAAATTCAAGCTGGAAGAGCAGATCAATGAAGTCTACCAGGAGCGGGTCAACCTCAAGTCCGGCGGGTACATCATCATCAGCCCGACGGAGGCCATGATCACCATCGACGTGAACTCGGGCCGCGCCTCCAACAAGAAGGATGTCGAAGAAACGGCATTCAGGGCCAACCTGGAAGCCGCCGAAGAGATTGCGCGCCAGCTGCGGTTGCGGGACCTCGGGGGCCTCATCGTGATCGACTTCATAGACATGAAGGACAAGCGGCACAACAGCGAGCTGGAGAAGGCCTTCAAAAAGGCCCTGAGCTTCGACCGCGCCAGGATCCAGCTGTCCAAGATATCCAAGTTCGGCATCATCGAGCTGTCCCGGCAGAAGAAGCAGTCCACGATCCAGGAGATCAGTTTCAAGACATGCGCCCACTGCAAGGGCAGCGGCCTTATCCCTTCCATTGAATATACGGCGCTGGGCCTCTTCCGGAAAATCAAATCGGAAATTGTCAAAGAGACCCACTCATGCATCAAGGTAATCGCCTGCACAGAGGTTGCCGAGTACCTTCTGAATCAGAAGCGGACGGAACTCGCTGCCCTTGAGGAAACCCATGACACGTCCGTTTACATCTGCAGTGATTCCGATCTGCACCTTGGGGAATCGAGGTTCGAATTTGTAAAGCGGGAGGACAAGGAGGCGCCTGTCCAAAAGCTCCAGAGGAAGAAAGCCGCGCCGGCCCCTTCGGAAGCTCTGATTGAGGTCTTCCCCGAAACCGAAAGGGAAGAGACCACAGCAGAGGAGGGCGTAGAGGAAGAAACTCCTGCAGAAGCAATCCTTACGCCGGAAGAGCCCGCCCGCAAGAAGTCCCGCAGACGGACACGAAGGCGCAGGAAGAAAGGACCCAAGCCGGCGGAAGGTTCCGGTACGGAGTCGTCTGCAGATGCCGGAACAGAAGCTGCGGAATCGGAGCCTGCCGAAGAAGAAAAAACGGAAGCAAACGAAGAAACGGCGCAGCAAGAGATTGTATTACTGCCGGCAGCGGAACCTGCCAAGGTTGCGGAACCGCCAAAAAAGAAATCATCGGAGAAACCGGAACTGCCGTCGGTCATCTCGAAAATTTACGACCTGTTTTCGTAATTCTAAAAAGAGCCGCTATCGGGGGGCAAATATTTTGCCCCCCTTTTTTTTTCAAAACACCCGGCCTGCAATAAACTAATCAATCCTGTTCGCCAATCCCTCAACAACTTTTTCAATCCCGGCAACAACCATGGACATTCTTGCGAAATCCATCTTGTCCGGCAGGTCCTGCTGAGTGTGATAATACGGGTATCTGAACCGGGCGGTGTCCGTGACCATGATTGCCCGGTATCCCTGCCGCCAGAAAGACGAGTGATCGGATGAAACCACCCTGGGGACAATGGCCGGCAGCGCCATTCCGTCGAGGGGAAAATCGGAACCCTGCCGGAAGCTTTTCATTGATGCATCGAGAAGCTGTTTGGAGCTCATATTGGATATGAACGCTATGAAATTCCCTTTCCGGCTTTTCTTGAAACAGTTGAGCGGAAAAGGGTAGCGTTGCGACTTCTCGGCATCCGAGTAATACCCGATAGTCTCGATTGAAATCATGCCCGCAACATCTTCCTCCTTTTTCCGGCACTGCCGTGCGTAAACCAGGCTGCCCATGTTATTCGACCAGAAGAAGGGCGGCTCTTCGTTGGCAAATGCCACGAATCGGACCGTACAGGCGGGTTGACTCTCCGAAAAGATGCGGACCAATTCAATCAGGGCGGCGACTCCCGATGCGTTGTCATTAGCTCCCGGCGTGCCGACGGCTGAATCGTAATGGGCGCCAATTACTATAATCTTATCGGGCCGGGCCGCTCCCCTGATTTCGGCCTCGATGTTGTAAAAGTTTTCCCCCCTGATCTGAAATGCCTGGCGGGAGACGCGGACGTTTTCTTTCGCAAAGCTCTTTTCAATGTAGCCGGCGGCGGCGTCAAGCCGGGCCTTGTTCCGGAAGTTCCGTTCCCCTATCTTCACGGAAAGCGTTTCCACTTCAGCCATCAGGTTTTTTGCCATCGTATCATATTCCTGGCCGCGGGCGGTTGCGCAGTATGCGAAGCCGGGGGGGAATAATAAAATAAGAATGCCGGAAATCATGCCTGCCAGGAATATATTTTTCATAACCATGCCCTCCGATACTTTTCTCAAACAGATTACAAGAGGCATGCCAGAGTCATTGAATAAAAATATTTCCGGAAAATCAGCAGCTTAACAGAGCGCTGCCGGGCGGACGGGATGAACAAACATTTTCATTGACATAAAATGCCCGGGCCATATACATTTTATGCCATGGAAGCTGCGAGACTTAACAGTTCCGACAGGGATTTCTTCGGGCTTATTTCAAGGGCGGCCTTCTCCAACCCCTTCGGCGAGGAGCGGGACGAACTGGATTGCGCCATCACAGGCGAACGGAGCGGGACAGCGCCGGGCATCCTGGAAAAGATTTCCCGCGATCTGGACCAGAGGATCCGGAAACTCGGAAAGGCAAACCAGGCCTCAATCAAGCCGTTTTCCGGGAGAGACCGGGAATTGTGCTCAACGGCCTATCTTTTCCAGGCCTTCCATATCCACACGGAAAATTTCGATAAGCTTATCCGCGAGCAGATCGCCGCAGGCGATGCGTCCTGCCGCGTCCCGTTTGCAGGAGAAGCCGTCTCCCTGATGATGAGCAGGGGGTTTCCCGAGGAAGAGGCCCGCCGCTATTTCGCTTTCTTTTTTCAGCTCAGGCGCGCTTTCTATTTCATCCGGGAGAGCCTGGCCGGCAGCTGCCCGTGCATCAGGCGGCTGAGGGAAAAACTCTGGAACAACATCTTTACATCGAACATGCGCTGGTACGAGAGCCTGCTCTGGAACCGGATGGAGGACTTTTCCACCCTGCTGCTCGGGGAAACCGGGACCGGCAAGGGCGCTTCCGCCGTTTCGATCGGGCGCTCGGGTTTCATCCCCTTTGACGGCAAGGCGCAGAAATTCAAGGAGAGTTTCATGAAAACCTTTATCTCCTTGAACCTTTCGCAGTTTCCAGAAACGCTGATCGAGTCGGAATTGTTCGGCCACCGCAAAGGCGCATTTACAGGCGCCATCGACAGTCATGAAGGGATTTTCTCCCGGTGCAGCCCGTACGGGGCCATATTCCTTGATGAGATCGGAGAGATATCAATCCCGGTCCAGATAAAGCTCCTGCAAGTACTTCAGGAACGCAGCTTCGCGCCGGTCGGCAGCCACGAGCGGGTGCGTTTCGAGGGCAGGGTCATCGCCGCCACTAATCAATCCATTGACGAGCTGCGCAATAAAAAATTATTCCGCGACGACTTTTATTACCGGTTGTGCTCGGATGTGATCGTCGTCCCTCCCCTGCGCCAGCGGATTGCCGAGAACCCTCAAGAACTCGACACCCTGCTCGACCATACCCTGCTGCGCATGACCGGTTCGCCTTCCGCAGAACTGAGGGGATTTGTTAAAAGCGCAATTCAAAAGAACATCCCTGCGGATTATCCCTGGCCCGGCAATGTCCGGGAACTGGAGCAATGCGTGCGCAGGGTTTTGCTCACGGGCGCTTATTCGGCTGAATTCGCTTCGCACGGGGATGACCTGAAAACGAGCATTATCCGCAGAATCCACGGGCACGCCTACGAGGCGGACGGTCTCCTCGCGGATTACTGCACGTTTTTGTACCGATCCTTCGGTTCGTACGAAGAAGTTGCAAGGCGCCTTAAGCTGGACCGCCGCACCGTCAAGAAGTACATCCTCTCCCGGCAGCCCGGCCGGGAACCTTAAATAAACATGTATACATAAAATGTATATCCACTGCCCCGCCCTGTAAAATCGCAATCAGGAAAGTATCTCATATTCCAATCACTTAAGTGAATCCGGCCCCTGGCATAAATTTTGATTTGAAAATAGCCTGCAAGCGGGAATTTTCGAAAGACACGGGACGCGAGTATCAAAATGGCCGCGGGGACCAGGGACACAAATTGGGAATGCGCGAAGGACCGGGACTTTGATGTCGTTATTATAGGGGGCGGCATCAACGGGGCGAGTCTTTTTTACAGCCTCGGCAAAAAGGGCTACAAGGTCCTTCTAATTGACAAAAGCGATTTCGCTTCCGGGACGAGCCAGGCCTCCGCAATGATGGTCTGGGGCGGGCTGCTTTACATGCGAGACCTGGAGCTCGGGACGGTATTCCGGCTATGCGCCGACAGGGACCGGATGCTGCGGGAACTGCAGGGCCGGGTCTCGCCCCGCGAGTTCCGGTTTATCCCCCTGGTCAAAGGAGATTTAAGCTCCGGTATGGTCCGGGCCGCTCTCCATCTATATTGGGCCCTGGGGCTTTTCCGCCGCAAGCCGCCGTTTTCCGAAAATGAATTCAGGGACAGGGGACTTCTTAAACCTGGCATTCACGGCAGCTCCCTGGTTTACGAGGAAGCGGCCCTGGACTCGTCTGACTGCCGGTTTACGCTCGGCTGGATTGCGCCCCACACTGCTCCTGCAACTGTGGCCCTGAATTACTGCAGCGCCGAGGGGGCGTATTCGCGGCGCGAAAACGTCTGGCAACTGTGCCTGAAGGACAATGCGTGCCGGAGAGAGACAAGGATCAGGGCCCGGCTGGTAGCAAACTGCGCGGGAGTTTGGGCCGACAGGGTCAACGGGCAGTTCGGAATCGAATCGCCTTTCAGGCATGCCTTGAGCAAGGGCGTATTTATCGGGATCGAGCGTCCCGCTTCCCATGATTCCATCCTGATTTTTGAAATGGGAAGCAACAAGGACGCGCTGACCCTGATGCCCTGGGGCCCCGTTTCCCTCTGGGGGCCCACGGAGACTTTTCCGGAAAGCATCGAGGACGGCTTCACGGCTGCTGCTGAAGACATCCGCTTTTTACTGGAAAATATAAACCTGCACCTGGACCAGAAGGTCGATGCTTCCCTGATCGTTTCTGTCCGCTGCGGCGTAAGGCCGCTCGCCGTAAAAAAAGATTTTCACCGGGACTGTTATCCTCTCGACCTGTCCAGAAGGCAGGAGATCGTCATGGACGGGGATCTCCCCTGGGTTTCCATCTATGGAGGGAAGCTGACGGGGTGCCGCGAGACCGCCGCTCAAGCTGCGCGCAAAATTGCATCGCGCCTGCATCCCGCGGGCGCCGTTGCGAAATCCATGGAGAATGCGGATGCTGCCGGCGGGCAATGGATCGAATGGCCCGGGCTGGAGCAAAAAGTGCCGGCTCCGCAATGGTGCGCCCGGCAGGAATTCTGCTGCACTCTGGAGGATGACCTGAGGCGCCGGACGAATATCTCCCAATGGGTCCCCAGGCAGGGACTGGGGCGGGACAATGAACACGCCGGCATCCTGGTCCGGGCCGCGCAGGATATATATCAATGCGGCCGGTCCGCAGCCGAAGCGGTTGTTGGGGAATACAGGGAACAAGTCGAATGTGTCTACGACCGGGTACTGGAGCAAGTGTAATCATCAGGAGGTCCAATGCGTGCGAGCGAAAGTGAAATTCCCGCAATCCTGGGCGGGACGACGTGTGTGAAAGCCGATTCGGCTGCGGCGAACAGATGGCCGGTTCTTTCCGGGGAAGACGAAACGGCCGTGCTCAACATAATCCGGAACGGAAATCTGTCCACGCATCACGTCATCCGGGAACTTGAGGACGATTACCGCAACTTTACCGGCCGGCCGTATGCGCTGGCGCACTGCAACGGGACAGCCGCGCTGCTGGCCGCCTTTTTCGCGCTCGGCCTCAAGCCCGGAGACGAGGTCCTTGTGCCATCCGCCACTTTCTGGGCGTCGGTCCTGCCCATGCTCTGGGTCGGCGCCGTTCCCGTTTTCTGCGAGAGCGAGGATGAAAGGCTGGGGCCTGATCCGCGGGACATGGAGCGAAAAATCACCGGCCGCACCCGGGCGATCGTGGTGGTGCACCTCTGGGGCATGCCCGCAAAAATGAGCGAAATATTCGCCCTCGCCCGCAGGCACAATCTCCGGATAATAGAAGACGCCTCCCACTCCCACGGGGCGGCCTGGCGCGGCCGGCCCTGCGGCTCGCTCGGGGACATCTCCGTTTTCAGCCTGCAGGGGTCGAAACTGGCGCCCGCCGGCGAAGGGGGGATTCTGCTTTGCACGGATTATAAATATTTCGAACGGGCCGCCTGCCTGGGGGACATAACCAGGATAATAGAGCTGGAAACCGAAGCGCGGCGCTTTGCGGCCACAAGCTTTGGAATCAAGACGCGCATGGCGCCGCTCTCCGCGGCCATTGCGCGCGTCCAGCTCAAGAACCTGGAAGACAACAACAGGCGGCGCACTGGAAATATCGAGTACCTGTCCCACGAGCTGGAGAAGCTGGGCTTTTGCACATATTTGCCCCCGTCCCACATCAAACTGACATATTTCTAGTTTATAATCATAATCAGGCCGAAGGCGACCGGCAAGACGGTTGATGTTCTGGTGAAGGCGCTCCAGGAGGAGGGCTGCGAGGTCTCCCGGCC
>JBDKTK010000189.1:0-1638 GCA_039680225.1 Syntrophaceae bacterium | reverse complement strand
CGTCAGGCTGGTCTACCGGGAGCCCTGCCCTACGAAATCCGATGCCCTGAAACGGGAAAGAGAAATAAAGAAACTGTCCCGCGCACAGAAACTGCTGCTGATAGAAAAAGGTTAGCTCTTTTCACTTCTTCGGCAATCGGGCGTCAGCCGGTCTTTCGGGGTTATAATAGACCACTATTTCGCTTCCTGCCGGATACTGCGCCAATGTCTTTTTTGCCCTCCCGGCATAATTATACGGCCGTTCGACACCCTGAGAGCCAGTATATGTCCGTCCCTCCACCGTGTATTCAAAGGCCACCATGGGATAGTAAAAAGGGTCATCTTCAACCCGGGTGCGGATGGCCTCCTCCACGTTGCCTCCCGTGACCCGGGCTTTTGTCGCGCGCCAGCCGGCAGGGATGGACGTGATCCGTCGCATACCGGTCTTGTTTTTGCGTAAAAGCACGATAACACCGATCAACACAAGCACAGGAACGAGGATAAACAAAAGCCCGACCAGCAATGGACCAAACACTCCGGACACATTCCCTCCTCATGGCCTCTTTTTCCACAATTTCTTTACCAGTGAATATCCCCCGTAGCCGATTATGGCCCCAACGGCCGCCGCCACGGGAACCACGACGATGCCGATGACAGATATCGCCTTCACCACCCTGGCCGCACCAATGAGTTTGTGCTCTTTCCCCGTCCGAGTTTCCATCAACGCCCGCCCGGCCTCCGGCACTCCAGCCGGCCGGCCGATTTTGCTTACGTTCTCCTGATACCTTTCTTCCATTTTCCTGCAATCCCCGGAGATTTGCAAGAAATTATCATAGACTGCCGCCGGGTAAAGTATCGAGGCCGGTCCAGGAAAAGATCACAAGGATTCGCCTTCCTCCGGAGGGGGAAAAAGATGCCTGTACTGTGAAGGGGAGACGAGCACGGTCTCCTCGGCAAGCCATCGTGAATTCTTCACGGGTACCCGCAGGTGGCGCCGAAAAAACCGGGTCCAGGACGCTGACACCAGTGAAGCTCCCGACGCAACTCCGAGCGCCAGAATACACAGATTGTCCGCATTCGCCGTCTTGTCTTCCCACACCATCGTCCCTCCGACGGCGATGAAAATGGCGGCGCACATCAACAGGGGAACGCCGATCTTCAGCATGAGTATGAAGTCCGCTTTCTCCAGACCGATCTCCTCCGGGTCAAGGGCCATGTCGAAACGGCGTTTTCGGAACACCTGGATCAGGCCGTTATCCCTGACAAGGACGGTGCGATTTCTGTGCATCATCATCTGCCAGCAGGCAAGGACCACGCCGACGAAAAACACGACCCCCAGCAACTCCAGCTTGACCGTGCTCAAGGGCAAACGGCTCTCCGACAGGATAAGGATGCCGGTGACAAGGAAGAAGCCGCCCCAGATTCCCGGTTGCCATCCGAGGGTTTCGACCACGCGGCGATGCTCGGGGACATAGTCAATTAACTGTTCTGGTTGTGATAATGCCGGATCCATTCTTTTCCCTGACGGTAACGCGGCGAAGTCTTTATCATTTCCTTATGAGCTTCTTGCCGACATCCCAGGCCTCGGCAATATGCTCGCCCAGGGTGAGATAACTCCTCTCGGGCATGGACAGGACGAGGGGGTCGATCTTCTTTATG
>JBDKTK010000188.1:0-8457 GCA_039680225.1 Syntrophaceae bacterium | reverse complement strand
TCTTGGGCAGCATGTTCACCTGGTAAGTCCCGGCCCGGCCGACAAGCTGGATCCCGCCCTGGCGGCCGTGGCCGCGGACCTCGAACATATTGAATCCCAGAATGCCTATCTCGCACAGGGCGTCATGGACGTCGTTGACCTTGTCTTCACGGATAATGGCTTCGATTTTTTTCAGCATGGCGGATTCTCCAGATTTTCTGATTTACGAATAAGACCGCTCCCCGTGGGAACTTATGTCCAGACCGACCTCTTCTTCCATGGCGGTCACCCTCAGGCCGATGCTTCCGTTGAGGGCCTTGGCCAGGACAAACGTCATCCCGAAAGAAAAGACGATGGTGACGGCGATTGCAAGCAGCTGCACTCCAACCTGACCCGGATTGCCGAAGAAAAGGCCGTTTCCCCCGTCGCTGTTAACGGCGACAGTGGCAAAAAGGCCGGTGGCGAGCATGCCCCACGTGCTCGCAATCCCATGGCAGGCCCATACATCGAGAGACTCGTCAAGCTGGCGGCGGGACCGGAACCTGATTGCATAATATGAAAGCGGGGCCGCCACTGCGCCGACAAACATGGCGGCCAGCGGTGTTATAAAACCGGAAGCGGGTGTGACCGCCGCAAGGCCGACGACCATTCCGGTGGCAATCCCGAGAGTGCTGGGCCGCCCATCGAGCCAGGAAAGGATCATCCACACGAGCCCGGCTGTCGCCGCCGATGTGTTGGTGGTCAGGAGGGCGTTGACGGCAACCCCGTTGGCGGACAGGGCGCTCCCCGCGTTGAACCCGAACCAGCCCACCCACAGCAGGCCGGTCCCGAGGACCGTGAGCGGAATGTTGTTCGGTTCCATCGGCGAATTGCCGAACCCTTTGCGGGGGCCGATGACCATGGCGAATGCCAGCGCCGAAAAACCGGCCGCTATGTGGACCACGGTTCCGCCGGCGAAATCAAGGACGCCCATGTTTTTCAGCCAGCCGCCCTGTCCCCACACCCAGTGGCAAAGGGGATCGTACACCAGGGTCGCCCAGAGAAGGCTGAAAAGCAGGAAGCTCTTGAACCTGATCCTTTCCACGAAGGCGCCGGTTATCAAGGCCGGGGTTATGACCGCAAACATCATCTGGAATGCGGCAAAGAGGCCCTCGGGGATGGTCTTTGAATAATTCGCGTTGGGCAGGGCGCCCACCCCCTGCAGCCCGACCAGGTCAAGCCCGCCTATGATGCCCTGGATATCGGGGCCGAAGGCAAGGGAGTAACCGAAGAGAACCCATTGCACGCCGATCAGCGCCAGGAACACATAGCTCAGGGTCAGGGTTGAAAGAACATTCTTCCGGCGCACCATCCCCCCGTAAAAAAACCCGAGGGCGGGCGTCATCAGCAGCACAAGAGAGCAGCACACAAGTATCCAGGCAGTGTCGCCCGTATTTATCTGGCCCATTATAATTCCTTCCTGTTATCCGTGATTGCTAGAAACTTTTTATATCCTGCAGGTCGTACAACCCGTTTTTCTGATGCACCACCCATTTCGCCGCCCTGATTGCCGCCCACGCAAATATGTCGTCGTATCCTATGTGGGGCGCGAGTATGCACCGCGTCCGGGCGGAGATTTCCAGGACCGCCACCAGCTCGGATTCATCCAGACCGCCCGTCCCGATTACAATGGGGATGTTTCTCTCCGCTGAAATGCGCAGGTATTTAAGGTTGGTCTCGTGGGGTATGAAATCTATTATGACGTCGGCTTCACGGCGAGTCATATCGAAGCGGTCGGTTATAATATATCCCGTCTTGTCCATCCCTATGACTTCGCCGATATCCGTTCCGATCAGGGGATGGCCCTCCCGCTCCATCGCGCCGGCGATTTCGATCCCGTCCATATTAAATATATGGCGCATGATGATAGCCCCCATGAGCCTTCCCGCGCCGGTTACAACCGCCCTTATCATGTCACCTCGCCTGTTTGAGATACGCCAAAAGGCGCGCCCTTGCGGACGCGCCGGTTAAAAGAATTTGACAGGCCGATAAAGATCTCAGGCAATGGCCTCCCCGCCGCTCTCGCCGGTGCGGATGCGCAGGGCGTCAAGGAGGTCGAGGACAAAGATCTTGCCGTCCCCGACTTCGCCGGTGCGGGCGCCCCCGGTGAGCGCATCAATGACCGGCTGAACGTGTTCCGTGCTGCAGGCTATCTCAATTTTTATTTTCTTGAGCAGGCTGCCCGCCTCCCTGGACCCGCGGTAAATTTGCGTGGCCCCTTTCTGCCGGCCGCGCCCCAATACGTTGGAGACCGTCATCTGGCCCACATCGACATCCTCGAGGGCTTTTTTTACTTCTTCCAACTTGTGGGGCTGGATTATCGCTATGATGTATTTCATTGCATCCTCCTCATTCGATTACCGTGTATGCCGCTTCACTGTGCTGGGTCAGGTCGAGGCCGACCAGCTCGTCTTTTTTGGCGACCCTGATGCACATTAATGCATTGACAACTTTGTAAAGCGCCCACGTCATGATCACGGCGTAAGAGACACATGCCAGGAAATAAAGGTTCTGCACCAGGAAGAGTTTCGCGTTCCCGAACAGCAGGCCGTCGGCGCCGGCTTCGTTGATAATCTTTTCGGCGAAGATACCCGTGGCGATGGTCCCCCATAATCCGCCTATCCCGTGCACGCCGAAGACGTCGAGAGAATCGTCATAGCCGAGCTTCGGTTTCAGGACGGTAACGGCGAGGTAGCTGAGCACGGAAGCGATCACCCCGATCGGCAGGGCGGAAAGCGGGCTCACGAACCCGCAGGCGGGCGTTATTGCGACAAGCCCCGCGACCGCGCCCGTGACAACGCCCAGGGTGGTGGGCGTCCTGTGCCGTTTCCATTCAATGACGGCCCAGGTCAGCCCGGCAGCCGCAGCCGAGGTGTTTGTGGTCACGAAGGCGTTGACGGCGATGCCGTCGGCCGCCAGCGCGCTCCCCGCGTTGAAGCCGAACCACCCGAACCACAGCAGGGCGCCGCCCAGCACCGTGTAGGGGAGGTTGTGAGGAGTGAAGGAACCGTTCTCCGCGCCGATGCGTTTCCCGATCAGGATGGCCATTACGAGGGCTGAAAATCCCGAGCTCACGTGAACGACTATGCCGCCCGCAAAATCGAGCGCCCCCATGTTTTTGAGCCAGCCGCCGTTGCCCCACACCCAGTGGGCAATCGGGTCATAGACGATAGTCGCCCAGAGCACCGTGAAAATGCAGAAAGCGGAAAACTTGATCCTCTCCGCAAATGCCCCGATCATCAGGGCCGGCGTGATCACCGCGAACATGCACTGGAAAATCATGAACGCGAGGTGAGGTATGGTTTTTGCGTAATCGTCGAAAGGTTTGAGCCCCACGTTCTTCAGCCCGGCCCAGTCGAGGCTGCCGATTATGCCCCAGCCGGTATCGGGCCCGAACGCGAGAGAATATCCGATTACTACCCATTGTATCCCGACAATGCACATGATGATGAAACATTGCATCAGGATGGAAAGCACGTTTTTTCTCCTGGCAAGACCGCCGTAAAAGAATGCCAGTCCCGGTGTCATAATGAACACCAAGGCGGCGGAAAGCAGCACCCACACAGTGTCACCGGAATTCATTTTCGTCACCTCCAAAAAAGTAATCGACTTTACTAATAGCAATTCGGGTGCCATTGGCTGGATCGGGTAACCGGTTGAATTTATGGGAAAATACCCGATTGGGGCTAGTTTGGGACTTTACAAAGAGGTGAGAAACTACGAAATTAATGACATTTTTGTGGTGCTTTTCGCCGCAGGATATCTCCCGGGGATTTTAAGGCGCCATACCGCACACATATCCGGCAATGGGAATGCACCTCTTAATTCAAGGAGGTCCTCTTCTTCCCTCTCATAAGGGGCTCATATCAAAAAAGGGCGACCGCCGGTCGCCCCTACTTTGAAGCATGAGGTGCTTAACGGAACTGGTGGAAGTCGATCCCGTACTTCTTCGCGCGGTAGGCGAACTTGCGCTCGGTCACGCCGAGTATTTGAGACGCCTTGGCCATGTTGCCGCGCGTCGTCTTCAGGGCGTCGACCATTTTTTCGCGCTCAAGGTGTTCGACGGTGTCTTCCAGAGTGGCGCCCGGCGAGAGTGACGATACCCTTACCCTCTGGAGCGTGGGAGGCAGGTTGTAAGTCTGGACCATGTGGTCGTCCTCGCAGAGCAGGACGGCCCTTTCGATGCAGTTCTCCAGCTCGCGGACGTTGCCCGGCCAGTCATACTGCATCAGCATGTCTATGGCCGTTTTGGAAAAGCTCCGGACGTGCCGGTGGTTTTCCGCCGCGTACTTTTCCAGGAAGAAATCGGCGAGCATGAGGATGTCCGTCTTGCGCTCGCGCAGCGGCGGCAGGTAAATCGGGAAGACATTGAGCCGGTAATAGAGGTCTTCACGGAATTCGCCGTCGGCAACCGCCTCTTCCAGGTTCTTGTTGGTCGCCGCGATTATCCTGACGTCGCTTTTAATCGTGTGCGATCCTCCCACCCGCTCGAATTCTTTTTCCTGCAGCACCCGGAGAAGCTTCACCTGGACGTCCAGACCGACGGAGCCTATTTCATCCAGGAAGATTGTCCCCTTGTTGGCAAGCTCGAATTTGCCGATCTTCTGCCTGATGGCTCCCGTGAATGAGCCCTTCTCGTGTCCGAACAATTCGCTCTCAATCAGGTTGGCGGGCAGGGCCGCGCAGTTCACCTTGATGAAAGGCCCGCGCGAGCGCTGGCTTGCATAGTGGATCGCGTGGGCGACAAGCTCCTTGCCGGTGCCGCTCTCGCCGCGGATGAGCACTGTGGCGTTGCTTTGCGAGACCTGGGAGATCATTTGAAAGACGACGGCCATCTTGTTGCTGTTGCCGATGATGTTGTTGACCCGGAACTTTTTCCCCAGCTCTTCGCGCAGCTGCCTGTTTTCCTGGCGGAGCTGCTCCTGTTCCAGGTAAAGGTTTTCCAGGTTGATAACGTGCTGGGCGATCATGGTCGCGATAATCGACAGCAGGTTTTCCCCCTCGTGAAGCGAGAAGGCCGGATCATAGAGGCGGTCGACGCTCAAGGCGCCCACGACCTGGTTGCCCTTTTTGATAGGGACGCAGATGAAGGAGAGTTCCTGGTCCGGCTGCTTCGTTTTTCGTGATGCCGTGCGGTTCAGGAACAGGGGCTCCTCGCTGATCTTGGGAACGACAAACGGCTGGCCCGTCTCGATCACCCTGCCGGTGATTCCCTCTCCGACCTTGTACTTGCCTTTCTCGATGGCGCCCCGGGAGAGCCCGTGCGCGACCTCTATGCTGATCTCGTCGCGCAGGGGGTTCAGGATGGAAATAGTCCCCCTGATCATCCCGAGAGAGTTCGAGAGGATTTCCAGCACACCGTAAAGCGTTGTCTTCAGATCGAGGCTCTGGTTGAGCGTTGTGCTGATCTGATAAAGGAGCTCGAGATCTTTTATTCTTTTTTCCGGCATATTATTTACCTCTGCATTTCCCCCCTCACGAGGGGCGCAGGGGGAGGCAATAATCACCCCCTTGATTCCCCCGCCAGCGGGGGACAGCCTGCTTTATTTATTCCAGGCAGGTCTTCGTGAACTCTTCGTCCGGCTCGATGGGATATTCCCCGGTGAAACACGCCAGGCAGAAGCAGTCCTTCGAAAGGCCCGTTGCTTCGATCATTCCCTCGATACTCAGGTACCCGAGGCTGTCGACCCCGATATAGCTTTTGATCTGCTCGAGCGTATTGCGGCAGGCCAGCAACTCGCCCTTTGTGGAAAAGTCTATCCCATAAAAACACGGAAAGCGGTGGGGCGGACAGCTCACCACCATGTGGACCTCTTTGGCGCCGGCCTCGCGCAAAGTCTTGATCCTCATCTTGCTCGTCGTGCCCCTGATGATCGAGTCCTCGATTATCACGACTTTCTTGCCTTCGAGCAAACCGTGGACCGGATTGAGTTTCACCTTCACCCCGAAGTCCCTCATGGACTGGGACGGCGCGATAAATGTCCGGCCGACATAATGGTTGCGGATCATGCCCATCTCCAGCGGGATGCCCGATTTACGGCAGTACCCGATCGCCGCGTAGTTTCCGGAGTCGGGGAAGGGCATGGCGAAATCCGCGTCGACCTTGTACTCTTCCGCCAGCTTCTCGCCGAATTTCTTCCTGACGTTGTATACGTTGCATCCGAATACCTTGCTATCCGGCCTCGCAAAATAAATCAACTCAAAGATACAGAAACTCTTGCGCCCGTGCCTCTTTGTTTTGATGGATTTGAGTCCGTCCTTGTTTATGATGACGATCTCCCCGGGCGCAATGTCCCGCTCGTATTTGGCGTCGATCAGATCGAAGGCGCAGGTCTCGGATGCGATCACGTATGCCCCGTTGAGCTTTCCGAGGCACAGGGGCCTCCAGCCGTTCGGGTCGCGAAAGGCGATCACCGTGTCCTCGGTCATGAACGTGCAGGCGTAGGCGCCCTCGATCTTCCTGACTGTCCTGACGACGGCCTCTTCCAGGCCGTGATGTATCTTCCGGGCGATCAGGTGGACGATCACTTCGCTGTCGATCGTGGTCTGAAAGATCGATCCCTTCGATTCGAGCTCTCTGCGGAGCCGCCGGGCGTTGGTGAGATTGCCATTATGGGCGATGGCCAGCGTCTTGGCGGAATGGGAAACGACGAACGGCTGGGCGTTCTTCAATACGGACGAGCCCGTAGTCGAATACCGGACGTGGCCGATTGCAATGTTCCCCGTGAGCTTCTCGAGGGACTTCTCGTTGAACACCTCGGTGACGAGCCCCATCTGCCTGTGCTCGTGCACATGGGCGCCGTCCGATGTCACGATCCCGGCGCTTTCCTGCCCGCGATGCTGCAGGGCATACAACCCGAAATATGTCAGTTTCCCGGCGTCTTCATGGCCGTATACGCCGAAAACTCCGCACGCTTCTTTTGGCCCTTCAAATTCTCTCATCTTTTTCCTGCCGCCTGCTTCGCCTCGGGCCTGCCTTCGACAGGCGCCTCGGCGTGATATTCCTGGAGCGAGCGGACCTTGACTTCCCCGGCATTCAGGGACTCGATGGCCGCAGCCATGGCCTGCGCTCCCGCCAGGGTGGTCGTGTACGGGATGCCGTACCTCAGGACCGTCCTCCTGATCTCCCCGCTTCCCGCCGTCTTCTTCCTGCCCGACGCGGTGTTGATGACGAGCTGGACCGACCCGTTTTTAATATAGTCTATAATGTTGGGCCGCCCCTCCGCAATTTTCTTTACTAATCTGTTGGGTATCCCCGCTTTGTCAAGGTACGCTGAGGTCCCCTTTGTCGCAATTATCTGAAAGCCGAACCCGTGCAGCTTTCTGACGACCGGCTCCACCCTGGCCTTGTCGGCGTCGCGCACGCTGACGAACACGGCCCCTTTCAGCGGGAGGTTCTGGCTCGCCGCGAGTTGTGATTTCGCGAAGGCCCGCCCGAAGTCGAAATCAATCCCCATGACCTCGCCGGTGGACTTCATTTCCGGGCCGAGGAGGATATCCACATTCGGGAAACGGTTGAACGGAAAGACAGCTTCCTTCACCGATACGTGGCGGGGCTCGATCTCCCTGGTCAGCCCGAGCTGCGATAGTTTTTTCCCCAGCATGACCTTGGTCGCCAGTCTCGCAAGCGACACGCCGGTGGCTTTGCTCACGAACGGCACCGTCCGCGACGCCCTGGGGTTTACCTCGAGGACGAAGATGTCGTCGCCCTTCACGGCAAACTGGATGTTGAGGAGCCCGATGACGTTGAGTTTTGCCGCGAGCGCCTTCGTCTGGGCCTTGATCCTTTCGACCAGATTGCGGGAAAGCGTGTGGGGGGGCAGCACGCAGGCGCTGTCGCCCGAGTGCACTCCGGCCTCTTCGATATGTTCCATGATCCCGGCAACTATCGTGCTCTCTCCGTCCGATATGGCGTCCACGTCGACTTCAATGGCGTCTTCAAGGAACTTGTCGATCAGGATCGGATGGCCGGGAGAGGCGAGGATGGCCTGCCGGGTGAATTCCTCCAATGAGGGCAGGTCGTAGGCTATCTGCATGGCCCTGCCGCCCAGGACGTAAGACGGCCGGACGAGGACGGGGTAGCCGATCCTCTCGGCCTCTTTCGCCGCCTCCGCTATGTTCAGCGCCGTCCCATTTTCAGGCTGGATGAGTCCCATTTCCTGGAGCACGGCCCGGAACAGTTCCCGGTCCTCGGCAAGGGCGATGCTGGCCGGCGATGTGCCCAGCACCGGCACGCCGGCAGCCGAAAGCGCGGTGACCAGGTTGAGAGGGGTCTGCCCGCCGAACTGCACGATGACTCCCCGGGGCTTTTCGGATTCGACTATATTGAGCACGTCCTCTTTCGTGAGCGGCTCGAAATACAGCTTGTCCGAGGTGTCATAGTCCGTGCTGACGGTCTCGGGGTTGCTGTTCACCATGATGCTCTCGATGCCCTCTTCT
>JBDKTK010000187.1:0-5385 GCA_039680225.1 Syntrophaceae bacterium | reverse complement strand
TCCCGTGGGCCAGGTTATATTCGATATCAACGGCGAATATGCCAACGCCAACATGCAGGACGAGGGTACTGCCATTTTCGAGATGTACAAGGAAATGGTGACCAGATACAGCGTGGCCCAGAAAAGGGACTTCAAGGTCATGGACGAATTGCGGAGCGGCCGGATCATCATCATCGACCTGTCCCAGGGCGATCCGGAATCCCAGGTGCTTTATTCGGAACGCATCACGCGCCAGATATTCACGGACGCCATGTCGCGGTTCGTGGAGAACAAGCCGAACAATTTCATCCAGTTCTATTTCGAGGAGGCCCACAACCTGTTCCCCCGGAACACGGACGCCAACCAGGTGACAATTTACAACAGGGTCGCCAAGGAGGGCGCGAAGCTCAACCTGGGGCTCGTCTACCTGACCCAGGAAGTCAGCTCCATCAGCTCGAACATCCTGAAGAACACCCAGAACTGGTTCATCGCCCACCTCAACAACACCGATGAGATCCATGAAATTCAGAAATACTACGACTTCGGCGATTTCACGGACAGCCTGCTGCGCTTCAGCCCGGCCAACGACATCGGCTTTTGCCGGGTGAAAACGTACTCCAACCCTTTCACGATACCGGTCCAGATCAGCAGGTTCACGGCGCACGCGGAAAACTAAAGACAGCCGGTCACTGAGCCTGTCGGGTCGACTTCACCAATGCATAAAAAAACAGGGCCCTTCAGCCCTGTTTTTTTTTACCGGCATATTACCGCCCCCGCCGGGATTCAAAGTCTCAGGACTTTTTTCTCCCTAAATAAGGAATCGGATTATAGAATTTTTCAGGCGGCAATGTTGACATTTAAATCCTGGAACATACCTTCCGGGCCGGAGGGAGACAATTGCAGTCCCGCCGGCAGCTCAATCCGTGAGGCCTTATGTCAACGGAAGAAAACGGGAGCGCAGCGGCCCCGAGGCACCGCAGGCTGGCCGGATACCTCCGGGAAAAACGCCGGGCCGCTCTGATCGCGGCATGTGCAATTACAGCAGCCGTCCTGATCGCCTTCGGGGTGGTGCGGCTCAGGGGCGGAAAACAAGCGCCGCCCGCGCCGCCCCCTGTTTCCGTTGCTGCCGCCGCGGCAAAGAGGACTGATTTCAATATCTACCTGACGGGCCTGGGCACGGTCACTCCCCTCAGCACCGTAACAATCCGCACCCGGGTCGACGGGCAGCTCCTGGAAGTGCTGTTCCGCGAGGGCCAGGTGGTTGAGCGCGGCGCGCTCCTCGCCAGGATCGACCCGAGGCCTTTCCAGGCCCAGCTCCTCCAGGCCGAAGGCCAGTTGGCCCGTGACCGGCAGCTGCTTGCCAACGCCCGCGTGGACCTGGAGAGGTACATGACATTATGGGCGCAGGACTCAATCCCGAAGCAGCAGCTTGACACCCAGGAATACCTCGTCCGCCAGTATGAAGGTACCGTCAAAGCAGACAAGGGGCTGGTCGAGAGCGCCAGGGTAAACCTTATATACTGCCGGATCACGGCGCCCGCTGCGGGCCGGGTCGGCCTGCGGCTGGTTGACCCCGGCAATATCGTCCATGCGGCCGATGCCAACGGTCTCGCCGTCGTCACCCAGGTTGAGCCGATCACGGTCATTTTCCCCATCCCCGAAGACAATATCCCGCAGGTCATGGCCCTCCTGCGCGGCGGAGAGCGCCCGCAGGTAGATGCTTTCGACCGCGAGATGAGAAAGCAGCTTGCCTCCGGCACTCTTCTCACCGCCGATAACGTTGTCGACCCGGCCACGGGGACCGTGCGTTTGAAGGCAGTGTTCGCCAACATCGGGCACGAGCTCTTCCCGAACCAGTTTGTCAATGCGCGCCTGCTCATGAAAGTGCTGCGCAATGTGGTGGTGGTCCCGTCCGCCGCCATCCAGAGAGGGCTCCAGGGCACGTTCGTGTACCTGATCAGGCCAGACAGGACGGCGGAAATCCGGACGGTCGCAGTCGGCATCATCCAGGGGGGCGATGCCTCGATCGAATCCGGCCTGGCCGAGGGCGACCTCGTTGTTACCGACGGCGCCGACCGTCTCAGGGATGGCGCCCGGGTGGCAATCAGGGGGCCTTCGCCGGCAGGCGCCCCGGCGCAAGAGGCACCCAGATGAACATCTCCCGCATCTTCATCCTGCGTCCGGTTGCGACCACCCTGCTCATGATCTCCATCCTCCTCGCGGGGGCCGTTGCCTATCGCCAATTGCCGGTTTCGGCCCTGCCCACGGTGGATTACCCTGTGATCCAGGTGAGGACGTTCTATCCGGGGGCAAGCCCGGAAGTGGTGGCCACCTCCATCACGGCGCCCCTGGAGCGCCAGTTCGGCCAGATGCCCGGGCTCACCCTGATGACCTCGAACAGCTCAAGCGGCAGTTCGGTAATAACCCTGCAGTTCACCCTGGACCTCAGCCTGGACGTGGCCGAACAGCAGGTCCAGGCGGCCATCAATGCCGCATTCACTTTCCTGCCGAACGACCTGCCCATCCCTCCCGTCTACAGCAAAGTCAATCCTGCCGACGCGCCGATCCTCACCCTCGCGCTGACTTCCGGCACCATGCCGCTCCCGCGGGTGGAAGACCTGGCGGACACGCGGTTTTCCCAGAAGATCTCCCAGCTCCCCGGCGTGGGGCTCGTGAGCATCAGCGGGGGACAGAGGCCGGCGGTGCGGATCAATGCCAACCCGGCGGCGCTCGCCGCCTACGGGCTGACGCTCGAAGACCTGCGGACTGCGATTGCGGCAGCCAATGTCAACAGGGCCAAGGGCAGCTTCGACGGGCCGCGGCAGTCTTTTAACATCGGCGCCAACGACCAGATATTTTCCGCCGGCGAATACAGATCGCTCGTTGTCGCTTACCGGAACAACGCGCCTGTCCTGCTCTCCGATATTGCCGACGCCGTGGACGGCGTGGAGAACACGGAGCTTGCGGCCTGGATGAATTACACGCCCGCCGTGATCCTGAATATCCAGCGGCAGCCGGGCGCCAACGTGATCGAAGTTGTCGACCGGATCAAGAGGCTGCTGCCGCAGCTGCAGGCCTCCCTGCCGCCGTCGGTCAAGGTCACGGTCCTCACGGACCGCACCGCGACAATCCGCGCCTCGGTCGAAGACGTGCAGTACGAACTTATCCTGGCCGTTGTCCTTGTCGTGCTCGTGATCTTTCTCTTCCTGCGCAACCTGTCCGCGACGACCATCCCCAGCGTGGCCGTGCCGCTCTCGCTGGTGGGCACCTTCGGGGTTATGTACCTGGCCGGGTTCAGCCTCAACAACCTGTCGCTCATGGCCCTGACGATCTCGACGGGTTTCGTCGTCGATGATGCGATCGTCATGATCGAGAACATCACCCGCTACATCGAGCAGGGCGACCCGCCGCTGGAGGCCGCGCTGAAAGGCTCCCGGCAGATCGGGTTCACAATTTTGTCCCTGACGGTTTCGCTCATCGCGGTCCTGATCCCGCTGCTGTTCATGGGGGAAATCGTGGGCCGGCTGTTCCGGGAATTTGCCGTCACGCTCGGGGTGACAATCGTCATTTCCGCGGTCGTGTCGCTGACGCTGACGCCGATGATGTGCGCCAGGCTCCTCAAGCGCACGCCCGAGGAGCAGCAGGGCCGGTTTTACCGGTCCTCCCAGCGGGCCTTCGACAGGGTCATCGGCTGGTACGGCCGGACGCTGCGCTGGGTGCTGGACCGGCAGGCCTCGATGATCCTCATTGTCATTGCGACCCTGGCCCTGACCATTGTCCTGTATATCCTTGTCCCGAAGGGGCTCTTTCCCGTCCAGGACACGGGCGTGATAATGGGGATATCGGAGGCCCCCCAGTCAATTTCATTTGCGGAGATGGCCCGCCGCCAGCAGCTGCTTTCCGGGGTTGCGCTCCAGGACCCCGCGGTTGAGAGCCTCTCCTCTTTCATCGGCATTGACGGGACCAATCCCACCCTCAACAGCGGGAGGATGCTCATAAATTTGAGGTCCCTTTCCGCGAGGAATGCAAACGCAACCGGAGTGGCGCGTCGCCTCCAGCGGGAACTCGCCGGGGTGGAGGGAATCCGCCTGTTCATGCAGCCCGTGCAGGACATCACGGTCGACACCAGGGTCAGCCGCACGCAGTTCCATTACACGCTGGAAGACCCGGACATCGGGGAGTTGAACTCTTTCGCGCCCCGCCTCGTTGACGCCCTCAACAGGCGGCCCGAACTTGCGGACGTCAGCAGCGACCAGCAGGACAGGGGGCTGCGGGTCATGGTGTACATCGACCGCAGCACCGCAGCGCGCTTTGGTATCACTCCGCAGCTCGTCAGTGACACCCTTTACGATGCTTTCGGCCAGCGGCAGGTCTCAACAATGTTCACCCAGCTCAACCAGTACCGGGTCGTCCTGAATGTCGAGCCTCAATACCAGCAGGGCCCCGGATGGCTCAAGACCATGTACCTGCGGTCCTCCGCGGGCGGGCAGGTCCCGCTCGACGCAATCGCCCGGACTGATGAGACAACCGGCCCGCTCCTCATCAGCCGCCAGGGGCAGTTCCCCTCGGTCACAGTATCGTTCAACCTGGCCCCCGGCGCGACTCTGGGCGATGCCGTGCAGGCCGTCGAGGAAACGGTCCGCGCCTCCGGGATGCCCGCCGGCATTCTCGGGGCATTCCAGGGGACGGCCCGGGCCTTCCAGGCGGCCCTCGTCCACGAGCCGGTCCTGATCCTGGCGGCGCTCATCGTGGTTTACATCGTGCTCGGAGTCCTTTACGAGAGCTACATCCACCCGGTCACGATCCTCTCCACCCTGCCCTCGGCAGGGCTCGGCGCGGTCCTGGCCCTCATGCTCTCCGGGACGGAGCTGAGCATCATCGCGGTGATCGGCATCATCCTGCTGATCGGCATTGTCAAAAAGAACGGGATCATGATGGTGGACTTTGCGCTCGACGCCGAGCGCAACGAGGGGAAGGAGCCGGAGGAGGCCATTTATCAGGCAAGTCTATTGAGGTTCAGGCCCATCATGATGACGACCATGGCGGCCCTGCTCGCGGCGCTCCCCCTGGCCCTGGGCGCGGGGGTCGGCTCCGAGCTGCGCAACCCGCTGGGGATATGCATCGCCGGCGGGCTGATCGTCAGCCAGGTCCTCACGCTCTATTCAACGCCTGTCATATACCTTTCTTTCGACAAGCTGGCGAGGCACATCCGCAGCCGGCGGCAATTGAAGGAAAACGGAGGCCGCCGGCAGTGAACTTCTCGGCCCTGTTCATAAAACGGCCCGTGGCCACGACACTCCTCACGCTCGGGCTCGCGCTCGCCGGGACAGCGGCCTACCAGTTCCTTCCCGTATCGCCCCTGCCCCGGGTCGATTTCCCCACCATCATGGTCGCGGCCGGCCTGCC
>JBDKTK010000186.1:0-11323 GCA_039680225.1 Syntrophaceae bacterium | reverse complement strand
GGCTTGATTTACTATCATTCCAAGCCGCTCAACATGATTGTTACCGGGGAGGAGACGGCGCAGCACCTCGGGGTGCCGGTGGAGAGGGTCAGGAGGCTGCTCCTGGTTGCCGCCTCGCTGATCACCGCCGCCGCCGTATCGGTGAGCGGAATCATCGGTTTTGTCGGGCTCATCATCCCCCACATGATGAGGATAGTATTCGGCTCCGACCACCGCCTGCTGCTGCCCGCTTCGCTCCTGTTCGGGGCGTCGTTCCTGCTGATTGCAGATACAATTGCGAGGACGGCGCTCGCCCCGGCGGAGCTTCCGGTCGGGGTGATTACAGCGCTTTGCGGGGCGCCGTATTTCATTTACCTGCTGCGGCGCAGGGGGGCTTTTTGAGAATGCCGGTCCTGAAACTGGAAAATGTGAGCTTCAGATATGCCCGGGAATGGGTGCTCGAGGATGTATCGCTTCAGGTCGGGGAAGGCGAGTTCGTCGGGATAATCGGGCCGAACGGGTCCGGCAAGACGACTCTGCTGAGATTGATGGACGGGATACTCAAGCCCGAAAAGGGCGCGGTTGAGCTTAACGGCCGGACATTGGCAGAGATGGGCAGGAGGTCTGTCGCAAGGACGGTGGCGGTCGTGCCCCAGGAGACGCCCCTGACCTTTCCCTTCAGCGTGCGGGAGATAGTCATGATGGGCAGGGCGCCGCACCTGCCTGTATTCGGATTTGAAAGCGGGCGCGATTTCGAAACAGCTGCGAAAGCGATGGCAATGACCGAGACGGCGCAGTTCGCGGCGCGGACGATGGGGTCGCTCAGCGGCGGCGAGCGCCAGCGCGTCCTGATCGCCCGCGCACTGGCGCAGCAGCCCCGGATCATGCTGCTTGACGAGCCCACGGCATTTCTTGATATCAGGCACCAGGTGGAGATATTCGACCTGGTCCGGTCGCTGCGGGAAAAGGAGGGGCTGACGGTTGTCACAGTCACGCACGACATAAACCTCGCTTCCCTGTACTCGGACAGGATCGTCCTGCTCAAGGCCGGAAGAATTTTTTCGGAAGGCCGGCCGGAAGACGTCCTGACTGCGTCCAATATCGAGGACGTTTACAGGACTCGCATTCTCGTGGACAGCTATCCCGGTTCGGGCCTGCCCAGGATAACGCCTGTGCGTCCAAACTGAGCGGCTGCCGTTGAATGAGCTGAACCCGCAGTTGCGGTTTGCGGCATTTTGTCGTATGGTTTCCGCCTTCGGAATTTGGACCATTGAAGTTGGGAGCATGTGGCATGCCGGCAGTATCCATATTCGAACAGATAAATGTCCCGTTGCCCAAACAGAGAATTTACAGGCGGCTCGGCTACAGGCAGGGTGTCACGGGGCTTACTCCCGATGACCGCAATCGGCTGGAATACGCTATGGACGAGGCGCTGGCGCATATTCATTTAAAGGGCGCCGCCGGGCGCCTTGCGGTCCGCGATAAAAACTCGAACGGCGTGACGCTTGCGAACGGTGTGGAGTTGGCGGGAAAAAAACTCGCGGCGCTGCTCAAGGGTTCGGAAGAAGTCCTGCTGATGGCCGCGACCGGGGGCCCGGAAATAATGGAGGCGATCGCCGGGTTGAGCAGTGCGGGCAACCTCTCCCGGGCGGTCGTTTTCGATGCGGTAGCGAGCGAGGTGGTCGACAGCGCCCTCGACTGGATAGCCAAATATTACGATAACTCGCTGCGCAGAGAGGGCAGGCATCTCACCTCCCGCCGCTTTTCCGCCGGATACGGCGATTTCGTTCTGGAGAACCAGAAGTTTTTTTTCCGGGAGCTGGAACTGGAAAAGATTGGAGTGGAGCTCACGGCGAGCTGCATCCTTGTGCCGGAAAAATCAGTCACGGCAATTGCCGGGATCGAGAAAGCCGTTTCCCAAAAAACCAGATAACACGGAAGGAAGGAATCGTGACTGCAAAAATAAAAATCACAAGAGACCTGAAGAAAAGGGTGCTCATTCTTGACGGGGCGACCGGCACGGAACTGCAGAATGCCGGCATGCCCGCCGGGGTATGCCCGGAGCTGTGGTGCCTCGAGAACCCGGAAACGGTCTTGAACGTCCATGCGGCGTACTGCGACGCCGGCTCGGATATAATTTACACGACGAGCTTCGGCGCCAACCGCTGCAAACTGGCCCAGTACGGCGCCCATGAAGCACGGGCAGTCAACGCGGGACTCGCCGAAATCGCGCGGGAGGCGGCAGGCCGGTCCTGCCTGGTGGCCGGAGACATCGGGCCAACGGGAAGGTTTGTCGAGCCGTTCGGCGACCTGGCGTTTGAGGACGCGGTCGATGCCTTCAAGGAGCAGGCCCGCGGGCTCATCGAAGGCGGTGTGGACCTGTTTGCAATCGAGACGATGATGGACATCCAGGAGGCGCGCGCGGCCCTTATCGCCGTCAAGGAAGTCTCCGACCTTTTCACGATCGTGACGATGACCTTCGAGCGGGACGGGAAGACCCTCAACGGCACCGATCCCGTCTCCGCGCTCATCACGCTCCAGGGCCTCGGGGCCGACGCCGTGGGCTGCAACTGCTCCGCGGGCCCCGGAGAGATGCTGGAGATCATCCGCGCCATGCGCCCCTATGCCAAGGTCCCGCTTGTCGCCAAGCCGAACGCGGGCCTGCCCCGGCTTGAGCGCGACAAAACAGTATTCGATATGGACCCGAAGACGTTCGCGGGGTTCGGAAAAGAATTCGCGGCGGCGGGAGTCTGCCTGATCGGCGGCTGCTGCGGCACGGGCCCGGGCCACATCCGGGAGCTTGCCGAAGCGGTCAAACGCGAGCGTCCCTTGAAACCCGAACGGAAATCGATAAGCGCCGTGAGCTCGGCGAGAAAAACGGTCATCCTTGAACAAGGCAAACCGCTGGCCGTAGTCGGCGAGCGGATCAACCCCACGGGCAAGAAACTGCTCAGGGAGGCGCTGGAGAAAGGCCTGCCCGATATGTCGCTCATCCGGGAGATGGCGAAAGACCAGGAACGGCAGGGCGCCGATCTGCTCGATGTAAATGTGGGGACGCACGGCATCGACGAGCCGGCAACCATGAGGAAGGTCATTAATGTCCACTCGACGATCACCGACCTGCCGCTGGCGGTCGATTCACCCAAGGTCGAAACGATCGAGACGGCGCTGCGCCTGTACCCGGGCCGCGTGCTCATCAATTCGATTTCCGGGGAAAAGGACAAGATCGAAAGGCTGCTGCCGATAGCCGCGAAATACGGGGCCATGTTCATCCTCCTGCCGCTGACGGACGGGGAGGTCCCGGAGACCGCAGCGCGTCGCAGGGAAATAGTCAGGCACGTCTTCTCGGCGGCACGCCGCCTTGGTTTCACGAAGGATGATTTCGTCGTGGACGGACTCGTAATGACCGTGGCTTCAAACCCGAAAGCCGCCCGGGAAACGCTGGCCCTGGTGGAATGGTGCTCCGGCGTTTTCGGGGCGAAGACAATCATCGGCCTTTCCAATGTGTCGTTTGGTTTGCCCGCGCGCAACTGGGCGAATGCATCGTTCCTGTCCATGGCAATTGACAAGGGGCTCACGATGGCCATCGCCAACCCCTCAAATTCCGAACTGATGGATGTGAAGGCGGCTGCCGACCTCCTTGCCGGACGGGACTGGGGCGCGAAGGCCTATATCGCCCGTTTTGCGGAAGCCGCCGCGCCGGAGAAGAAGCAGGCGCCTGCGCAGTCGCCGCGCGAGCTGGTGGGCCGCGCCGTCCTGGAAGGCAACCGGGACCAGATCAGGGTATTTATCGATAAGGCCGTGGCAGCCGGCGAGAGCCCGTTCAGCCTCGTCCAGGAAACAATGGTCCCCGCCATAACGCGGGTGGGGGAATTATTTGAAAAAAGGGAGTATTTCCTCCCGCAGCTTATTGCCGGGGCGGAGACGATGAAAATCGGGGTGGACCACCTCGAGCCGCTGCTGCGGGAAAAAGCGGCAATGAAGGAAGCGGGCACGGTCATTATCGCCACTGTCGAAGGAGATATTCATGACATCGGCAAAAACATTGTGGCCCTGCTTTTGAAGAATCACGGGTTCAGGGTCGTCGACCTCGGGAAAGACGTCCCGGCCGCGAGAATACTGGAAGCGGCGGAAAAGGAAAAGCCCGGCGTGATCGGGCTTTCGGCCCTGATGACAACTACCATGGTCCGGATGAAAGAGGTGATCGACACCGCCAGGAAGAGCAACCTGAAGGCCGAATTCATCCTGGGCGGGGCGGTGGTGACCCGTCCCTTTGCCGAATCGGTCGGCGCCGAGTATGCCAGGGACGGTGTGGAAGCGGTCAAGGTTATCAGCAGGTTGATCGGGCGGGACTGATTTCGCCGCCCAAGGAAATGGTGAAAGCCGGATGGCCATGCCGGGGTCCAGAAAAAATTTCCTGACGGCAATCTCGATATCGGCTGCGGCGCACCTTGCCGCTGTTGCAGCAATCCTTTCTTCCCTGGCGCCTGTCCCCGCCGTCCTTCTGCCTTTCAATAGCCGGGACCGGGGCATAATCTCCGTGTCGCTCGTCGATGGTCTTGCCGGGGGTCAAAAATCAAAAGAAATAAGGATATTAAGCCGTTCGGAGAGGCGCGAAGCGCCGCGCGGGGAAATTGAAAGGGAAACAAAAAAGGACCCAACCGCCCCGAAAGAAGCAAAAAATGGATTGACGGAAAATAAAATTCAGCTATCTTATGCCGCTCTTGACGTTTATACCAACGGGCGCTCGAAATATTCGGACCGGGCTAATGGGAGCCCGGAGACAATGCCCGGAAACAGCCCGGTAAACGGCCGGGCCGGGGGAGCTTATAACGGCACAGCCGGGAACGGCCCCTCCGAAGGCGCCCGGGCGCCGGTCCTGATACCGGCATACCGGCAGAACAACCCGCCACGGTACCCCGCAACGGCCAGGTTGAGGGGTTACGAAGGGCTGGTCCTGGTCTCCGCGGAAATTCTGGCGGACGGCACGGTGGGGAATATAAAACTGAAGAGGTCGTCGGGATACGCCGCCCTGGACGATTCGGCCGTCGAGGCCGTCCGGAAATGGCTCTTCCATCCCGGCCGGCAGATGGGGATTGCGGTGTCCATGTGGGTCGATGTGCCGATAAGGTTCGCCCTCAACGAATGACAAGGGGAAAGTGATGGAAATTACTCAGATGAAAAAGAGACTGGCGGAAATTATCCAGGAGAAGTCTTTCCGCTACAGCGAGGAGCCCTTTACATTATCATCGGGGCTCAAGAGCAATTTTTATTTTGACTGCAAGAAAACGACCCTCGATCCGGAGGGGATGAATCTCATAGGACACGTTGTTTTTGACATGCTGAAGGGGTCCGGAATCGTCGCCGTCGGCGGGTTAAGCCTGGGCGCCGACCCCATCGCGAATGCGATCTCTCTGATTTCGTACCAGCTGGGCGAGCCCATAAAGCCGTTCATCGTCCGCAAGGACGCCAAGGGCCACGGGACGAAGAGCAGGATTGAGGGCAACATCAGGCCCGGCGACAGGGTCGCCGTCCTCGACGACGTAGTGACGACGGGCGCCTCCACCATAACGGCCCTGGAAGCCGCGAAGGACGCCGGCCTGGTTGTCGACAGGGTGATTGTGCTGGTCGACCGCGAGGAGGGAGGGTCTGAGAACATCCTGAAATATGTCAACCGCCTCGACCCCGTATTCAAACGCTCCGATATAATGAAATTACATGAAGAAAAAGGATGAGATTTTTTCGCGATGAGATTTTGGTTAGTTTTTTTGTGTGCCCTTGCATCATGTATAATAGCTTGTCAGAAAGCGGAAACCACGGACCCTCAGCCCCCCGCAAATTCCAATTCAGCTCCTGACCGGATCGGGGCCGCTCCCGTTTCAAATGGCCAGACACAGGACGGCGCTGCAGACCACCCCGCAAAAGGCGCCGGCAGAACCGTAAAGAAGAGCGGCGCTCCCCAGCCCGGGAGCGAAGTTGAAGAAACATCCGCTGTCCCGAAACCTGCCGGCCAGGAGAGGGCCGCTTCGAAAAAGGCCGCAGGCCCTGAAACACAGGACCGGATCGTGGTCGCCCGTTTCAGCACGGTGCAAAACGGGCCCCCTGCCGGCTGGACCATTGACCTGAAAAAGGGGTCTCATCATTTCTCCGTGGAGCGGGACGGAAATGAACTCGTCCTGCACATGGTCAGCAAAAACAATTCGTTCGGCATTAAAAAAGAGGCCCATGTCAATATCCGCGAGTACCCTTACCTGAACTGGCGCTGGAAAGCCGTCAGGGTCCCGCCGGGCGGAGATGTCAGGAGCGCCGGCACGGACGACCAGGCCATTCAGCTTTATATTGCATTCCCGGCAATAGGGTGGCCGGCGGCCCTCAATTCTCCTGTCATAGGTTACGTCTGGGACAATGAATCGCCGCGAGGCTACTACGGGCGCTGCAAGCAGATCGGCGGCGACAAGCTGCGGTACCTTGTCCTGCGCAATAAATCCGATAAACTCGGCGAATGGCAGGTTGAGAAGCGCAACGTGTACCAGGATTACAAGAACTTGTTCAAAGATATTAAAAATGGGGAGCCCGATCCACTGACGCACGGCCTGCAGATCCATATAAACTCTCAGCATACCGGGACCGATGCGGAGAGCTATATAGGCGAGGTCTATTTTACCAGAAGCTGATTTACAAATTTGAAGTGCGCAGGCCGGTTGTTCGCCTTTTTTTATTTTGACGGGAAAGGCTGTCGCTCCTTGAGCCTGTCGAAAAGAGCGACAAAGGTGCGGCCGCTTCGACAGGCTCAGGGACCGGTATCCCCCTGATTCTGAAGCCTTAACCGGTTGACCAGGAGGTGCGCCTGCCTGGTCGGTTCGGGTATCCTGTACCCCCTGCAGCAGGCGAGGGCCGTCTCGATTGCGCGGGAAAAACCGATCCTGTGGCCGGGGGAAATGAAGACGGGCTTGACCTTGTCTTTTGTGCGCAGGGCGGCGCCGATCCTCTCGCCGCGATGCACAAGCTCCGACCAGCTCCCCTTCTTTATGCCCGGTTCTGCAAAATCTCCCACGAGTTTCTTTTTGGCGCAGCCCAGGGCCGGGATGTCGAGGAACAATCCCATGTGGCTGGCGAGCCCCATCCGCCTCGGGTGGGCTATGCCCTGCCCGTCGAACATCACGATATCCGGCTTGCTCCCGATCTTTTCGAAAGCCTTCAGCAGGACCGGCGCCTCCCTGAAGCTCAGCAGGCCCGGGATATAGGGGAAAGAGACGCGATCGATGCTGCTGCTCTCCTCGATAACCTCCATGGTTGCCGCGTCAAGCACCACGACCGCGGCAAAAAACAGGTCGTCATTTTTTGAATAGGAGATGTCCGCGCCGGCTATCTTCTTCAACTTCGCGGGTCTTTCGTCTTCCAGGACAATCCTGCCGGCGAGTTCGTACTGGAGGCTCACGGCATCGGCATAACAGACGTCCCAATTGTGCAGGTGTTTGATATTCATAAGAAAATTATACCAGATAAGAATTGTTAAGTCGAACGGAACGGAGATAAATTTGTCCCCCTCCGGAGGAGGCAGGGGGAGGTCGGAGGGTGGGTCGGCCCGCAAGGCCCTGTTTCAAATAAAACCTTTAAATGTCCGCGGAAAATTGATAATGAAATCCCAAACCAACATACCTGAGACGAGGTCGATTATGCGAAAACTCACCGTTGTTGCAATATCCCTGTTTATCTTGTCATCTCTCACCCCGCTTGCCTTCGCTCAAGGCGTGAAATGCGTGAATACGGACGGGGAAGCGGCCATTGTGAACGGCGATATACCATCGGCTAAAATGGAGGCGGTCGCCAGGGCCAAATGGTCCGCCATAGAGAAGGTGGTCGGCGTGACCGTCAAGGCCGGGAGCATGGTCCAGAACTTCGTCCTTTTCGATGACGCGATCAAGTCGGAAACCACCGGGGTAGTCAGAAGCTATGAGGTGCTGAACCAAAAATCGGAGAAGGATCTTCTCCACGTGGACGTGAAAGCATGCGTCGAGCCGGCCAAGGCGCAAAAGGCGGTTTCGGCCCTCTCCCTCAACAACCAGCTCGCCGTTTTCATCCCGGCCCGCAAACCTCGGGAGACCGGCGGCAGGGGTGAATACGAAGAAAATAATGTCCTTTCCGAAACCCTGATCGGCAAACTCATCGACCAGGGATACCAGGTGATCGACATCGCCTCGACGAAGATGGCGGACGCCGCCACTATCGAAAGGGCGGTTGCAACCGGCAACACCGCCAACCTCAGGAGCATGTTGTACAAATCGCTTTCGAACCTGCTCATCATCGGCAAGGTGGATTATACGATTTCGACCAGGAAAGGCCAGGACATCGGCTACGGGATTTCCATGCCTTTCAATAACGTCACCGTCAGGCTGAATTACAGGATCGTCGCGAAAAATTCCAAAACGGGAAATACCGAAATACTGGCCTCCGGCGTTGAACAGGGCAGGGCCCTGGCCAACACTGTCGAGGACGCGGTCGCCAACGCCATGCGGGATGTGGCCGAGAATTTCGCCCCCACGCTGATTGACAAGATCTCAAAATACGTTCAGGGCAGCATGAAAAAAGTCAGTGTCAGCGTGGCCGGGATATCCGATCTCGACACAAACATGGAGACCAAAAATATCCTCCAGAACATAGTCTGGGTGGCCGGGGTTGAAGAGCAGTCCATGGGCAGGTTCATCGTCAACTACCCGGAAAATACCCTGTACCTCGCCAACAGCATCAAGCAGAAGGGCAAATACAAAGTCGTGAACTTCTCTCAATACTCGATTGCGCTTGAACTGGAGAAGTAACATCCTCCACTGATTCAATCCGGGGTGATTCCCGATATTACAGGTCCGTAGATACAAGGGGCGGATCTCAGGCCCGCCCGAAGTCAGTTCGTGTCAATTTAGCAAGCAATGGATCTTTTTTCATCACCCTGCGCAGGCAGGGTCCAGTTTTATAACAAGCCTGGATTCCCGCTTTCGCGGACGGGAATGACCATTTTACTCAGAGCGGCCGGCGGTCGCCCTTCCTTTTTAAACAGATGCCCTTTCCCGCGGGGCTCTTTCCTCTTTGCTGTTGCAATAAGCAAACAACTATGTTTAGTTAAGCACCTCTCTGTAACATAATACCCGTCTGAAAAAGAATTGAAAGCGGCTTGGGAATGACCGGCCGTGAAAAGACCAATATAGCAATGATTCAACCGGAGGTGCATTTATGAAGAGGCTCGTGCTGTTAGTTGCTTTGTCTTTATTGATCGCCGGCGTCGCAGTCGACGCGTATGCGGCGGAAAAGCCCAGGGTCGGCGTACTGCGCTTTACCAACCATACGACCGCGTCCTGGTGGGGGCGTACCGCGGGAACGGAACTCCAGGACATGCTCATCAACGAGCTGGCCAGCACCAAGGCTTTTTCCGTCCTCGAGAGGAAGGAACTGGACAAGGTTATAAGCGAACAGAAACTGAGCGAGTCCGGTCTTGTTGATGAGAAGACAAGGCTGCGCCCCGGCAGGATAAAAGTAGCGAAATACCTGATCGCCGCGACCGTTTCTTCTTTTGAAGAAAAGACATCGGGCAGCGATTCCGGCATTTCCGCCTTCGGTTTCAGCATAGGCGGGAAAAAAGAGCAGGCATATATAGCCGTGGATTTGAAAGTGCTCGATACTGAGACCGGCGAGGTGGCCGACAGCAGGACCGTCGAGGCGAACTCGTCGGGCGGCGGCATGCGGGTCTCGGGCGGGTTGTTCGGAGTCCACGGGAACCTCGGAAAATACGAGAAGACCCCCGCCGGGAAAGCCATCCGCGCCTGCATCATAGAAATATCGGATTACCTGGAATGCTCGCTGGCCAACCCGGATTCGGACTGCCTGAAGAAATACGCGGCCAAGGAAACAAAGAGGAAAGAGAAGACCAAAAAAGCAATAACACTTGATGAATAAACGAAAAAGGGCGGCTGAGCCGCCCTTTTTTATATTCCCCCTCACCCCGGCCCTCTTCCACGGAGGGGAGAGGGAGATCAGGTAAGGATAATTTATTTCAGCCCCTCACCAAAAAGGAGAGAGGGAGATTCCGGAAGAGATCAGTCTCCAGTCCGCTTCAGTTTACTTTAAAGAACACAATTTCAGGATGCCCCGGGCCCTCGCGATATCTTTGCCGATCTGGTCGACCAGGTCCCGGACGTCGGCAAACTTCTTTTCGCCCCGGAGGCGCTCCAGGAAAAATATCCTGATTGTCTTGCCGTAAATTTCCCTGTCCAGATCAAAAACATGGGACTCGATTGAGAGGGTTTTCTCGTCTGTAAAGGTCGGGTTAAAGCCGATATTGGTCACGGAATCATATTTAAAACCGTCTATTTCCAGTACCGTGGCATACACGCCCCTGCCGGGCAGGAGTTCTTTGTGCGGCTCGATATTTGCGGTGGGGAACCCGATTTCCCGTCCGCGCTTGACGCCCTCGACCACCTTGCCCTCCAGGGAATAGGGCCTCCCCAGGAGCATTCCCGCCACGCGCGTATCGCCTTCGCCTACGGCATTGCGCACCGCGGTGCTGCTCACGACCAGTCCTTCCAGGCATACGGCTTCGATGATCTCGACATCGAACCCCAGCTTTTCCCCGAGCTGTTTCACGTATGCGGGCTTGCCTTCCTTTCCCCTGCCGAACGTATTGTCATGGCCGATGAGGATTTTGCCCGGTTTGAGCCTGCCCCAGACAACATTGCAGATAAATTCGCTGGCCGTAAGCCTGGCAAACTCGGCAGTGAAATTTATCACGACCACAGTGTCGACCCCCAGGCCGTTCATGAGCTCCAGTTTCTCATCCAGAGTTGTTATGAGGTAAAAAGGCCTCTTCTCGGGATGGAAAAACTTCTGGGGGTGGGGCTCAAATGTCATCACGACGCTGCGGGTGCCGCGCTCACGGGCCTCGGTGACCACCTGAGACAGGATCTTCTGGTGGGCTATATGCTCCCCGTCGAAATTCCCGATGGTCAGGACGCACCCCCCCCCGCCAAGAGGTCCCGGCCCGATCTGGTTCAAATCCCTTATTACTTCCATAAAAAATTACCTTCCATGTGCCTGAATCGAAAGCGTAACATAACATTACTCCCCCTAATTTCAAGCCTCTTTTTTCTTGACAAGGTTGTGGCGGTCACGTAGATTAATTTGCTCAAAAAGCGTGCCGAAGTGGCGGAATTGGTAGACGCGCTAGGTTCAGGGTCTAGTGGGCGTACGCCTGTCCGGGTTCAAATCCCGGCTTCGGCACCATAAGAAAAACGGGGGGTTAGCTCGGAAGTTGGGTTAGCCCCCTTTTCCTTTTCAGGGGCTTGGTCATTACTTTGGT
>JBDKTK010000185.1:0-4546 GCA_039680225.1 Syntrophaceae bacterium | reverse complement strand
CCCAAAGCAATACCGAGAGAAAAATAGGCAATATTTCGGAATATGGTAAATTATATGATGACGCAGTGAAGTCGTATTATAAGGCCGACTACATGGAAAGCCAACTTAATGACATTGAAAGTTGGCTTGCCCGATCAGACAGAAAAAATATCAAACTCGTAAAAACTGACCTCCCTAAACCATCCCGCCCCCCGGGGAGTGGGGGGCAAGAGCAGTATTCTGTCCGCACTCAGACTGCGCAGCCAAAACCCGCCGAAACAAAAGAACGCAAGCCCTTACAGGAAAGCAGCGATATTCCCGGCATGCTCAAGCGCTCCTGGGATGAATTCCGCTTCCAGGCGCAAGACAAATTCCACTATCTGAACAAGGCGCAGATCGACGCGGCGCGGAGATCCCGCAGCGAACTCCCGGAGGAACAGGACGCCTATCTCGCCGAGACCCGCTATCACGGCATGGCAGCGGCTGCGATCGATGATTTTGACGAACGCTTTGTGACACCACTCCTGGAAGTCATGAGCCGCAACAATATCGAGGTTGAGCAGGTCGATGAATACCTTCACGCCCGACACGCCCGGGAAGCAAACGAACGGTTACAGCGCCTTAATCCTGAGCGCGAAGATAATGAGGCCCTTTCCGGCATGTCCAACGAAGAAGCGGACCTTATTCTTAACCGGATCAGAAGGGGCACGCAGGGGAACGCCTACCGAACCATCGGTGAAATGGTCGACACCATCACCAAGGCCCGGCGCGACCTCCTGGTGGAAGCCGGTCTCGAGCTGCCGGAAACAATCCAGGCCTGGGAAGATGCCTATCAGTATTACGTCCCGCTCATGCGCGAGGGCCATGGCGACGCCATGCCGCGCAAAGGGAAAGGTTTCGAAGTCCGGGGCGGGCAAAAGGTCAGGGGCGGCTCTACCTCGGAAGTCGTGAATATTCTGGCCAACGTGGTTGCGCAGCATGAGGCGACTATCGTCAGGGCCGAAAAGGCCAAAGTGAGCCGGGCCTTCCTGGAATTCGCCAAGAATAACCCCGGGCCCTGGAAGATCGACACGCCGGAGCGCGTGGCAACTTACGATTCCAACGGGCTTATCAGCTACCGGGCGAACCCCCTGGGCTTTATCCTGGCCGATAACGTGCTCGCGGTCCGGGTCGACGGCGTAGATCATCACATCACCTTCGATCAGACAAACCTCGAGGCCATGCGGATTGCGTCCGCCATGAAGAACCTGGACGCCGCGGATATGGGCTCCCTAGTGCGTGTGGTTTCCAAAATCTCCCGCTGGCTCGCCATGATCAACACATCCCTCAATCCGGAGTTTATTATTTCGAACTTCGCCCGCGACCTGCAGACGGCCGCCTATAATATGTCCGATTCCGAAGCGGACCGGATCCGCATGAAGGCCATTAAGCAGGTTGGGAGTGCTTTCAAGGGAATCCGGGATTTCCAAGGGAACCGCGGGACCGAGTGGGCGGACTGGTTCAACCGCTTCCGCAACGCCGGCGGGCAAACCGGCTGGCTGCAAGCCTATGATGATATCCGGGATCGGGAAAAAGACCTGATCAACAAGCTCGAAAACATGAAGCCCGGAAAGATCCGGACCATCAAGCGGGGGATGCAGGGTGCCTTCGATTATATCGCCGACATGAATACAGCCGTGGAAAATGCCATCAGATTATCGGTGTTTAAGAACCTGATAGAAGCGGGAGTTGCGGAATCCCGGGCAGCGCAAATTGCCAAGGAGCTGACCGTCAATTTCAACCGCCGCGGCAATATGGGCCCGGTGATCAACGCCTTTTACCTGTTCTATAACGCGAGCATCCAGGGCAGCGCCCGCCTGATTACGGCAGCCGCGACCAACAAAAAGGTCCGCAAGCTCATGGTGGCAACGGTTATCTTTGCCGCTCAACTCGACGTTTTTAACCGGATGATGGGCTCCGGCGACGATCCTGACGATAACCTTTATGACAAAATACCGCCCTGGGTAAAAAGCCGCAATCTTATCATTATGCTCCCGGGCGAGCGCGGCTATCTGCAGATACCGCTTCCCTGGGGATACAATGTGTTTCATGTAATCGGGCAGGCGGCCGGCGAAATCCTCAGCAAGAAAAACAACAAGGCCACGGACAGTGTCTTGCGCGTGGCCGGCGCGACGATCAGCTCCTTTAACCCGGTAGGCGGAGAATCCAGCATCCTGCAGATCCTCTCTCCCACCTTAACCGACCCGTTCGTACAGTGGGCCGAAAACAAGGACTGGTCCGGGAAGCCCTTACGGCCGGCGGCAAACGTCTTTGCCAAACGTCCCTCTTCCCAAACTTACTGGTCCTCCGTGCGGGAGCCCTCGAAATGGATAGCGAACCAGCTCAATACCCTGACAGGCGGGGATGAAATCCGCCCGGGCAAGATTGATATCTCTCCCGAGGCAATCGACCTGGCCATCGATACCCTGACCGGCGGCGCCGGAAAGTTTGTGGGCAACCTGATCAGCTCGCCGATAAAGGCCGCGAAGGGTGAGGACCTGGAAACTTACGAGATCCCGGTGCTGCGGAAAGTCTACGGGAAACCCGGCAAGCAGCAGCTAACTCAGGAATATTACGAGAATATGGATGCGGTCCGCCTGGTGGACCGGCAGATCAAGCACTATGAAAACGATCCGGAGAAAATCAAGGAAATCGTAAAGGATTACCGGCCGGAAGTCCGCCTTATCGGCATGATGAAGGCCACGCAGGAGACGATGAAAGAGCTTCGGGACCGGTTGAAGGTTGTCGATAAGATGAAGGACCCGGAGATCAAGGCCGACCGGAAAAAGAAAATCGAGGCGACCATGGAAAAGGTAATGACCAATTTCAATAAAAAATACAATGCCATGAAAGGGAAGGGGAAATGAAAAAAAGAATTGGAATGATCGCGCTGTTATTTGTTTTCCTGTACGTGGGGATATGCCAGGCTGCCGGGTCCTGCGTTCAGACCGTGGCCAACTATCCCGATAGCGGGGAACGTCATGTTATTTTCACCTGTACGGGCGCGGCGGACGATGGGAGTATCCCGAACACGGCTACCAATGCCGCAGTTACCGGCTTTATTACGGGATACCGGCTTTACCAGGTGGACGCTTACCCGACTTCAGGCGGCACGGCACCCGATGCGGCGAGCGTTTTCATCCTGGATGCCAACAGCCTGGACCTGCTCGGTTCGGAAGATGGCAGCACGACCGCCTATCAGGGTCTGAATTTGATCCATGCGACCCTGAAGCGCACGACTTTTCCTGATGCGTATATTCCGCGAGCCGGCTCCCATGTGTTTTATCATCCGTATATCAGCGGAGCGCTTACCCTGAAGGTCATAGACCAGGCGACGCATAGCGCAAACTATACGGTTGTCCTGAAGCTCTACAACCCGAAATATTAAAGGGGGCATTATGAGACTGAAATCACTCAAGGCGATAATTCTTTCCCTCTTTCTGGTGCTGGTCCTGGCCGCGTCGGCGGGCGCCACTATCCAGTGGACGAACAACGCCACTTCGGTAATAGCCAATGCCGGCGGGATAACGGCAGGGGCAACGTCCTTAGCGGTTACGGCCGGCCACGGCGATCGTTTCCCGGCCGTCGCATCTCCGCATTATTTCATGGTGACATTGGTAGACACTTCGGGGAACCGTGAGATTGTCAAGGTAACGGCCCGGACCGCATTATCAAATACCATGACCATCACCCGGGCGCAGGAGGGAACCTCGGCCCGGGCCTTTGCGGAGGGCTCCCTTGTTGAACTCCGCATTACAAAAAACGCCCTCGATTACGTCTCGAAATCTGCCGATATCCACTACAACCACTATGTCGCGGATGCGAGTGCTACGGACCAGGGGGCCACGACAAACAGTCTCTCCATAAAATCCCTTGTGGACGCGCTCGGCAGCACTCAGGCCACTATCGATCTTCCGCATACAGGCAGCGGGACCACGACGACCTACACGGTAGGGACGTATTTAACTATTCCGTCAACGATTTAGCTCAGGGTTCACAAGGGATCCCTGATTTCAGTCTCTTCCGGCATAACCCTGACAATTTCCGGGGCCGTTCAGGCAGGACCTTATCAGATATTCACGGGCGCCGGCACCACGACTGTTGCAATTTATCCGCAGGAACAGGCATGGTGGGGATCTTCGCAGCAGCTCGACGTTGCGACCATAACCGCCAGCAATACGGGTCTGAAGATAAAGGACACCAACGCCTCGCACTATCTGGTGATAGTGCCCGGCAGTGATCTTACGGCCAATCGAAACTTTACGATCGTAACGGGGGATGCGGCCCGGACAGTCACCCTGGCCGGAAATTTGACGACGGTCGGCAATGTGTCTATTACCGCCTTCGGTGCAAGCCTTGCCAATGCTGCCGATGCAGCCGCCGTGCAGAGCCTGTTGAACCTGCCCCTGGTCGGCTCAGTCATTATGTGGCCCACAGAGACACCCCCGACAGGTTATCTTGAATGTAACGGCGCGAGCGTAAGCCGCGCGACCTACGCCAGCCTTTTTGCGGTCATTGGAACCATGTA
>JBDKTK010000184.1:0-1965 GCA_039680225.1 Syntrophaceae bacterium | reverse complement strand
GCCGCCGTTGATCCCTATTTCCCGTCCGTCCATTATTTTAATACCCGCCCGCTTTAAATATATCTTGAAAAAAACGGGCCGGTTTGAAACCGGCCCCTACAGCCAATTTTTAATCTTCGTTAAAATTTGACCTGCGGTGTGGCCTTCGCCGCTGCCGGCGCTTCGAAGAAGGCCGCCTGCTTGAAGCCGAACATCCCCGCAACGATATTTGCCGGGAAACTGCGGCTCTTCACGTTGAATTCCTTGACTGCCTCATTGTACCGCCGGCGCTCCACGGAAATCCTGTTCTCCGTCCCGGCAAGCTCGTCCTGGAGGCGCAGGAAGTTCTGGTTGGCCTTCAGGTCCGGGTACTTTTCCACGACAACGAGGAGCCTGCCCAAAGCCCCGGCGAGTTCGTTGTTGGCGGCAATCTTGTCGGGCACCGTCCCGGCCTGGCCGACGCGCGCCCGGGCGTTTGTGACTTCCGTCAGGACCTCTTTCTCATGCTTGGCGTAGCCCTTGACGGTTTCGACAAGGTTGGGGATGAGATCGAAACGCCTCTGAAGCTGGTTTTCCACCTGCGCCCATGAGGCCTTGACCCCCTCATCAAGTCTCACGAGCGAATTGTAATTCGACTGGAAAAATCCGTACACGGCAATGACCAGCACGACTACGACCGCCAGCACGATCAGGAGATTTCTTTTTGAACTGTCCATCTTTCCTCCGTTTTTTGGTTATTAAAAATCCCTTAACGGTCAGACTGTTCAAAAATGCTTATATGCAGCGCAACGCAGTCAGATGAGCATTTTTCAACAGTCTGACGGGCCTTTATAGAACGGATAGGCACATTTTTCAATGCGGTTTTCGCAATGTAAGTTTACGATTCCTGTGGATTTTTTCGTCCCTTTACGATATTTCGGGGGGAAAATGAACATACGGAGGGAGCCATGGGCACTTTTCTCAAGACCGTTCTCGTATTGGTTATGGTTGTTTCTTTCCTGGGATGCGCAAGCGTGAAGAAGGATAACAGTGGCTGCCAACAAATGCTGCGGGATGTGCATCAGGACCTGGTACAGTGCCGGGGGGAGAACGCCGCACTGGCCAAGGCCAAGGATGAACTGGCCGTTGTGAAGAAAGAGGAGCAGGCGGGCATCAAGCGGCTCCAGAATGAAAACATCGCGCTTTCCCTCCAGGTGAAGGAACTGCAGGACCAGCTGGACAAGTCCAAAAAAGATGCGGCAATCGCGGCAGTTGAGAAAAAGATCGCCGCCCAGGGCGTCGCCCAGAGCCCTGCAAAAGCAAGCGCCCCGGCAGCCGCCAAATCGAAGAACCGCATTAAAGTCCTCTATGGGAACGGCAAGCCCGCGTCGGCCAAAAAGCTCTCGGCAAAGCTTTCTTCCCTGGGTTACAAAGTGGAGAAAACCGGAAGCGCCGCCCGTTCGAATTACAGGCATAACATGGTGTATTACGCAAAGGACGCCAAACCGGCCGCCCAGAAGCTGGCCAAACAGCTGAAAGCGGAATCCAAGCCCCTGACCTGGAAATCCGAATTCAATATAGTCGTTGTCGCCGGCGGAAAATGAAAGACAACCCCTCCCGGATATTT
This sequence comes from Syntrophaceae bacterium, assembly GCA_039680225.1. Lineage (GTDB taxonomy): Bacteria > Desulfobacterota > Syntrophia > Syntrophales > UBA4778 > JBDKTK01. The sequence continues at coordinate 380 of JBDKTK010000184.1, read as the reverse complement.
GAAGGCACGGCGCTCATAGCCGATCCCATCCACCGGTACGCCCTGTTCACCGTCCCCCTGCCGGGGCCTCTAAAAGGCGCGCCTCCCGGCCGGAAGCAGGACCTGACACAGGAATTGACGGAGAAGGACCTGATCGACACGCCGTGGGTGCAGCGGCTCAGGAGGATTTACCAGCTCCAGAGCGCGCGCTGGGTTTACCCCTCTGCCGAGCACAGCCGGTTCCAGCATTCGCTGGGCACGATGCACGTCGCCGGGGAGTTCGGAAGGCACCTGCACGCCAGCCTGAAAAATTCCTGCCCCGATGCGCCCTCGATCAATTTCGTGGAGGAGATGCTCCGGCTCGCCGGCCTGCTGCACGATATCGGCCACGGACCGTTCGG
>JBDKTK010000183.1:0-1715 GCA_039680225.1 Syntrophaceae bacterium | reverse complement strand
CACATGTACGGCCGCAGCTACCGGACATACCCCATAGAACGCATCATCGCCGACCTTGACGACATCTACTACAATAAAAAAACCAGGCTCATCTTCATAACCGATGATAACATGCTGCTGAACCCCCGCTGGGTCGAGGAGCTCTGCGATGCCATTATCCGGAGGAAGTACCGCAACCTTCAGCTTGTGGTGCAGGCGGACTGCGTGTCCATGGCCCGCAACGAGCAGGTAGTGCAGAAGATGGCCAGGGCGGGTTTCCGGGCCGTATTTCTGGGAATAGAGAGCGTTTCGGAACGCAACCTGCAGGAAATGGACAAGTCCGAGATAATCGCGAAGGCAAAACAGGCCGTTGCCAATTGCCACCGCCACGGCATGATGGTCATGGGGGGCCTGATCTTCGGAATGCCTGACGACAATGAGGAATCAATCAGGCGCAACTACCAGTTCCTGAACGAGCTCGAAGCTGACGCGTCGTACTGCCAGATGCTTTCGCCCTTTCCGAAAACCGTCATCAGGGAGCACCTCATTGAAGAGGGGCTGGTCACCAACCTGGACAATTACGAGCGCTATAACGGCATGTGGGCGAATGTCAGGACAAAGCACCTGGACACCGAACAGCTGCAGTACGCGTTCTGGCTCCACCGGCAGATAACGCTCGGCTGGTGGGACCCTTCCGAGTTCGCCCGGAACAACGGCAAATCCTGGACTGCGGTCTGGACGCACGTTGTCAAACCCGTGATGAAATATTTTGTGGACAAGGGGACCCGCAGGGATGGCTGGGAGGGACGCTACCGGCGGTACATCCGGCGCCTGGAGAAGATGAACTACTTCCCGGACCTCGAACAGTACTACTATCGCAAATAAAGACCCGGCAGAGCATATATGAAACCTGAAAAACCGCCCAGGACGCCGCATTTGCACCAGGGGCCCGATCCCGTTCGGGAAAATGCCCGGCTCCCCCTGGCCATTCCGATAGAGGCATATCTGCGCGACCACCGCTACAACGGGAAGATCATCATCCCCGCCGTGGAAATCCTGCAGAGGCTTGCCGCCTCCCTCCACTCGCTTTTTCCGGGCGCGCCCGTCGGTTGCATGCGCTCGGCGGCATTCGACCGCTTCCTGCAGGCCGATGATGAAACAACTGTAATCGATGCCTGGCATGAAATCGAACCGAAAGGGGAGGGGGCCATGTACTCCCGGCTGACGACGACCAACTCGGTGGCCGGAGGGAATGTCCGCAGGACGAAGGTCCACGCCGCCCTCGAATTTGCCGCAGCGTCTGACGGCCCCGGCGGCGCGTTTCCCGTTGATCTCGCCGCCGCCCTCGACGGGATTGCCTTCGAAGTCCCCGCGGAAAAAGTCTACGCCGAACTCGTCCCGTTCGGGCCGGCTTATCGGAATATCGTGGGGAGCGTATTCCTCACCGAAGACGGCGCCGCGGGCCTGGTGCGCGGCCCGCAAAGCCCGGCGCCCTCGTCTCCCCTCGGGTCGCCGTTCCCCCTCGATGCCGCGATGCACGCGGCCTGCGCCTGGGGGCAGCGCTTCCGCGGGTATGTGGCCTTTCCCGTGGGTTTCGCGCAAAGGGCTATTCTCCAGCCCACCAGGCCGGGAGAAAATTATTACTGCAGGGTCCTGCCAGCCGCTCATTCCGCCGCATCCGCCAAAAACAGCTTTCTTGCGGATATCCTGATTTACAGCCTGGAAGGAGCTCTGTG
>JBDKTK010000182.1:0-2886 GCA_039680225.1 Syntrophaceae bacterium | reverse complement strand
CGTCGGGGGTATAAAGCCTCTTGATTTCGAGGTCCGATACCGTTGACCAGCGCGGTTTCTGGTCGGCCCATTTGGCTACGGTCTTCTTGACCTCGTCTTCCCATCTCTTCCGGAGTTGGCTGGATTGGTCCAGCAATTCTTTTGCGAAATACATAATCCCTCCTTCAATTTTTTTAAGGAAGCTGCTCTTTATTTTGAATTTATACGCGATGCGATATTCTCATGATCGGCCCATTAAATATTAACCATGTTATTTCACCTGAAATCTCAATAATTCCGCTATGGTGGGTCTCAAATCGAATTAACATTGTTTTTTCTTGGGTGTGTTTCTTTCAGAGGATGGGTACTTAATGCCCGGGCCGGCTTTTCTCATTTTTGCTTTATACATAGACTGATACATAAATCAGGACAGCTGGTGTTTGGCTTAATGAAGCCGTACAGCCGCAGCTATGAAAATTTTTGACTTGGAAGACCTTCTATCCTATATTCCGGCCTATATTCCGTCAACCGGGCGCATGCAATTTTAAGTATGCCGGTAAGGGAAGCTGATGGAAACGAGGAGGGGCTTTATAAAAAACAGTGCAATCTTGTGCGCCGCGGCGTGCCTGCCTTTTTCCTGCTCGGTAAGCAGGCCTGCCGCCGCCGGCGGCGAACTTAAAACCCGCGATCCCAGGCGCGCGCTGGTCCTGTGTTACAGCCAGACCGGGCTGACCGGCAGATACGGTAAACTGATCGGCTGCGTCCTGAAAGGCAAGGGACTGGAGACCGACTTCATCGACATGCAGGGGTTCAACTTGAGGCGCCTCGCCGATTACGACCTTATCATAGTTGGCACGCCGGTTTTTTATTACGATATCCCTTCCAATGTGAGCGATTGGCTCAGCGCCCTTCCCAATATAGCGGGCACGCCGGTCGCGGCTTTCGTTTCCTTCGGCGGGCCCGAAGGGAACCAGCACAATGCCGTGTGCCATACACTGCGGCTGTTGAGCAATGCCGGGGGCGTGCCGGTGGGTATGGATTTCTTCCGGAGCATCCCGGCCTACCCCACCCCCAAATGGGACGGCCCGAACCAGACCTCCGCCGAGCATCTTCCCAATGAGGCCACATTTGACCAGGTGCGCCGATTTGCCAATCAGGTCCTTGAACGGGTAGGACGCGGCGAAACGATCGCTTACGCGGAAGAATTTGCCTTGAGAGAATTCCTGAGGGCCCTGCCGCTGGTGTGGCTCAACAAGAAAGCAATCGGCCTGCACACGGTCGACGGCGCCAAATGCATCAAGTGCCTTACCTGCGTAAAAAAATGTCCTGTAGCCGCAATCGATCCTATCGGGCAGGTTGTGAACAAGGGCAAATGCCTCGCATGCTTCGGATGCCTGAATAATTGCCCGGCAGGCGCCGTTGTCATTGAGTATCGGGGGGAACGCCTTTACGGCTTCCGGGAATATCTCAAGCGCCGGGAACTGACCATTGCCGAGCCCCCGGAGTTCCGGAACTGCAGTCTTGAGAATATATGAAATTCACGATTCGCAAAAATACGATAGTCGGGATTATCGCCGGGGCCATTTTCATTTTTATATTGCTTTCCATCCCGGCGCCGGACCCCCCAGCACCGGGCGGTGCCGGAGGCAAGCCCTTCGCCTGGGGACAGGATTCGACATGGAACGTCCTCAGGAGATCCCTGGAGAAGGCTAAAAGCATCGGCTGCAATGGGCTCGAACAGCGGATTGACCGGGGCTTCGTTGAGGGAAGGCGGCGCCTCGCGGTCCTGAACAGTTCCCGGATCGCGCCTGATTCGAAAACTTTCGCAGACCTGGAACAGACCACTTTCAATCTTGCGACAATGGTGGCCATCTGCCCGCAGAAAGCAGGCGGGCTTCAAGACTATGTTGAACTGGTAACAAGGTCCAGGAGCCTGCTCAAGAAGCAATCAGAAAACTGGGACATGAACGAGAACTCCGCGCGGGACCGCCTCTACAGGATGCTTTACGGCGGGCGGGCGGCCCTCGAGGAAGTGCTGCTCCAGTCGCACGCGGGGTCCTACCCGTCCCTCATCCTGTGCGACAACGTGCCCTCTTCCACCCCTTCCCGCACATTGCGCAACTTGACTGTCCACAGCGGCGATATCCTGGTGTCCCGCGGCGGCGCGCCCACATCGGCCCTGATCGCCAGGGGCAACGATTATCCGGGGAACTTCTCCCACGCGGCCCTTCTCTATATTGACGAGAAGACGGGCGAGCCGTCCATTATCGAATCGCATATCGAGAGGGGCGCTGTAATTTCCAGCCCCGACGAATACATCAGGGACAAGAAGCTCCGCATCATGGTCCTGCGCCTCCGGCCCGACCTGCCCCGGATAAAGGCCGACCCCCTGCTGCCCTACAAGGCTGCGAAGCAGGCATATGAAAATGTGAAAGCCAGGCACATACCTTACGATTTCGAGATGGATTATAAGGACCCTTCAAAGCAATTCTGCTCGGAGGTGGCGTCTGCCGCTTACCGTCCCTTTGGAATAGAGCTCTGGAAAGTCATTACCCATATGTCTTCGCCGGGAGTGGTGAAATGGCTGTCCTATTTCGGCGTGACCCATTTCGAGACTCAGTCCCCGGCCGACCTCGAGTACGACCCGCAGTTGCGCGTCGTCGCCGAGTGGCGCGACCCGGAGACGCTCTGGCAGGACCATGTCGACAGCGCCGTGATCCAGGCCATGCTGGAGGGGGCAAATGCCGGGGATGCGATCGGGTATCCCTGGTGGAAACTGGCGGCGGCGAGGCTGACCAAAGCGTACAGTGCCGCGCTCAACTTATTCGGCGCGATAGGGCCGATTCCGGAGGGGATGGACGCGACTGCGGCGCTACGCAACATGGAACTGTCGGCGAGGCACGCCGA
>JBDKTK010000181.1:0-6569 GCA_039680225.1 Syntrophaceae bacterium | reverse complement strand
ATTTCCGCCAGGTGAATGATCCGGGGCTCCGCCTCTTTCTTGAGCGAGCCCAGCATGGACGTGTTCCGCTTCATTTCCGCTTCGGCCTGCCTGATAAAATCCCCTGCTTTCTGAAGCTCCGGAATGGATACCTTCGCGTCGTCGCTCTTGGTCTGGACCCTGTCGATCCCTGTTTTGACTTTCTGGATGGCAAACATCACCTGGTTTTTATCGGCATAGGCGCTTACCGAAAAAGCGAATAAGAATATGAATGCAAGGACTGATATCTTTTTCATTTGGCGTCTCCTTTCCCGGAAAGGATATCGGCGAGCCTCTGGGAAAGCTTATCGGCCTTCGCCCTCGTCACGGCGGTCTTCTCGGCCGCTTCGCGCTCCTGCGTTTTGGCCGCGGCCAGTTCGATTTGCAGGGCGGCCTTGTCCAGCGCCTCGGCTGCCGCTGCCGCCTTTTTAGCCTCTATTCCTTCCAGGGCCTTTGTAAGGGTCCGTCCCGCTTCCTCGAGGACATCCCTTGCATAAACATTCGCCTTGGTCTGGTAGGCCTGCTCGAGCGAAGCCTTTGCCTGCCTGTATTTGTCCATTGAAGCCTGGGGTGAAGCTTGAGGTGAAGCCTGGGGTGACTGGGGTGACGCCTGGGGTGACGCCTGCGCGGCAGGCTGAGCGGGTTTCACGTCGGCCGCAGCCGCAGCAGTTGAAAAAACAAAAAGAACGAGAGCAATAACCACGAGAATTCTTTTCATTTCCGCCTCCTTGAACTTTCTCAGGGTATTATTGTTGAGCGCCGGGAAACATAAGGCGCGCAATATCAAAGCAGGTTGACAAAGTATTGCGAGTAATTTGCACCGCAAGCTGCTTTTTACAATAAGCAAAAATCTGAATTCAATGTAATAAACAGGCTATTTGCTGTAATCGCAAGTAAAGGCAATCATTCCCTCTTTGTTCAGGATTTCTTTCCTTTTTCCAGCTTCTCTTTCCACTCGCCGATCAGGTTCAGGGCATCCAGCGGCGCGGTCCTCATGAGGTCCAGGCCGCGCAGTTCGCGGATGACGAATTCCTCGTCGGAAATGAAAAGATTGAGCTGCCCTTCCCTGCCGGCGTCTTTTTTATTGAGCGCGGCTATCTTGGGCATGCCCATGCCGTCGAGTTCGCCGCTTTCGAGGTTGCGGAGGATGCCCGAAGCGCGATCTATTATCTCCTGCGGCACGCCGGCCAGCCGGGCAACCTGGATGCCGTAGCTCCTGCTCGTGCCGCCTTCCACTATCTTGCGCAGGAAGATGATCTTCCCGCCCCATTCCCGGACCGCGATGCTGTAATTCTTTATCCCTTCCCGGGTCAGGGCCAGATCGGTCAGCTGGTGGTAATGGGTGGCGAACATGGTCCGCGCCCCGAGCTTCTCTTTATCGTGCACGTGCTCGGCAACGGCCCAGGCGATGCTCAAGCCGTCAAAGGTGCTCGTACCGCGGCCCACTTCATCCAGCAGGATCAGGCTTTTGCCGGTCGCGTTCTTCAGGATATCGGCCATTTCACTCATCTCGACCATGAACGTGCTCTGGCCCCGCGCCAGGTTGTCGGCCGCGCCGACCCTCGTGAATACCCGGTCCACGGTCCCGACGCGGGCCTGAGATGCGGGGACGAAGCTCCCCATCTGCGCCATGACCACGATGAGCGCCACCTGCCTGATGTACGTGGACTTCCCCGCCATGTTGGGCCCGGTTATAATCAAAAACCTGTTCGCCTCCCGGTCCAGCAGGAGGTCGTTGGGCACGAAACCTTCGGCCATTTTCATCTTCTCGATCACGGGGTGCCGGCCGTCCCTGATCTCGATCACGTCCGAATCGTCCACCACCGGGCAGCAGTAATTGTTCATCTCCGCCACCTCCGCCAGAGACTGGACGGAATCGAGGTCGGCGATGGCCGAGGCGGTCTTCTGGATCCTCCTGATCTCGGCGGCCGCCTGCGCCCGCACTTTCACGAACAGGTCGTACTCGCGTTCCTTGCGCTTTGTCTCGGCGCCCAGGACGGCGTCCTCGTATTCCTTGAGCTCCTGGGTGATATAGCGTTCGGCGTTGACCAGGGTCTGCTTGCGCACGTAGTGGGGAGGCACAAGGGACGAATTGAGTTTCGTCACTTCGATATAATAGCCGAACACGGAATTATAGCCGACCTTCAGCGGCTGGATGCCCGTTTCCCGGCGCTCTTTTTCCTCGAGGGCGGCTATGTACTTCTTGCCGTCGCGGCTCAGCGATATGAGGCGGTCCAGTTCGCCGTCATAACCTTCTCTTATTATCCCCCCCTCGCGCAAAGTCGGCAGGGGATCATCGGCTATCGCTTCCGAGATCAGCCGGGCCGTTTCCGGCAGTTCATCTATCGAGGACAGAATTTTCCTGCCTAGCGGCGATTCCAGCTCCCGGATCGATTCCTTTACAGCCGGAAGCGCCAGGAGGGAATCCCTCAGGGCAACAAGGTCCCTGGCATTGGCTATCCCCATGGACACGCGCGCCCCGAGCCTCTCCACATCGTAAACTCTCTTCAATAACCCGCGTAAATCCGCCCTCAGGATGTGCTTTCTTTTCAATTCCGAGACGGCGGCCAGCCGCTCGTTTATTTTTGCCTCGTCCAGCAGGGGGTAATTGAGCCACCAGCGCAGGCGCCTGCCCCCCATGGCCGTTATGGTATCGTCGATGATTTTGAAAAGGGAGCCTTCGCGCTTCCCATCGCGCATCGTCTCGAACAGCTCGAGGTTCCTCTTGGCCTTCTCGTCGACCGCCATGAAATCCCCGCCCCTGAGCCATTCCACCCTGTTGAGGTGCCCGAGCTCCGTCATCTGCGTCTCCCGGGCATAGAGGTAAACCGCCCGGGCGGCCGCAAAAGCGGCAGGGCTGCCGGATGCGTCAATCTGGTCCAATAAAGCCGGGCCCGGCTCCGCCCCGTTCGCAAAATACCCCGGGGGAAGGAAATTCATAATGGAAAAATCGATCCGGGCGGAGAGCGCCCTCACGAACCCCGAGTTCTTCAATTCCTCAGACAGCAGCACTTCCCGGAAATCGAGAGAGGATACCTCCTGGAGGAAGAGGTCCCGGTCGGCTGCTTCGGTCACCCGGAATTCCCCGGTGGAGAGGTCCAGGAAGGCCAGCCCGTGCGTGCCGTCGTGCAGGGCGACTGCGGCCAGGAAATGGTTCTCCTTGGCGGAGAGGTTTTCCGGCTCGGTGAGCAGGCCCGGCGTGACGACCTTAACGACCTCCCTTTTGACGATGCCCTTCGCCTCGCGGGGGTCTTCAACCTGCTCGCAGATGGCTACTTTGAATCCCTTCTCCACCAGCCTGGATATGTACGGGGCCGCCGAGTGGAAGGGCACCCCGCAAAGCGGCACACTGTCTTCTTTGCCCTTGTTGCGGGATGTGAGGGTTATCTCCAGGACCTTCGAGGCGGTGACGGCGTCTTCGAAAAACATCTCATAGAAATCGCCCATCCTGAAGAAGATGATGCAGTCCCGGTATTTCTCCTTGACCTCCAGGAACTGCCTCATGGCGGGGGTGAGGTTTACTCCCATCTTCCCCCTTCGCCCTTTTTCATATCGATGTACTCGATCCTGCCCCTGTCGCTGATGAGGGCGTTCATGAGCCAGCTCACGATGCTGATGATGAGGGCCCCCAGGATCGCGGGCCAGAACCCGTCTATCTCGAAGCCGGGGATCACGCCCGCCGCCATTTTCAGCAGCAGCGCATTGATGATGAAAGTGAACAGGCCCAGCGTGAGGATATTGAACGGCAGGGTAAGGATGATCAGGACAGGCCTGAGGACGGCGTTGAGGATGCCGAGAATGGCGGCGGCGAAAAAGGCGGAAAAGAACCCGCTCACGTATATGCCGTCGATGACGTACGCGGCAAAGAGGATGGCGATCGTCAGGACGATCCAGCGAAACAGAATTCCCCTCATATATTCCCCCTTCCAAGCTTCCAGGTTGTTTTGTTTAACGTTTGATCCCTCAAATTTCAAGATGAATTGTGCATTTAATCCCAGGATAATTGAGGAACCGGCTGCCGCCGGGCGTATATCTTTTAATTACAACAACTTGATCATTAGTTGCCATTTGACCTGCTTATTATATTGCACTGGGTCCCACCGGTCAAATTGCAGGCCGCTGAGCATTAATCCTTGCAATAAGGATACGCAGCCAATAATGCTTCCATATGCATTGTCAATTTTTTAGTGAAACGGCTTGATTTCAATGAGAATTCTTTGTTGTTTTTACATTATCCCCGTGCTATAAAACGTACCAAGCGTAACAAACACGCTGCTCATCCGGGGCGTTGGTTTCCTCCAAGGATGCCCATGAATACTTTCGCAGCCCTCCGAAAACAAAATGCGGCCATAGCAGCTCTGATGGCCGTTTTCATGACTTTGCTTTTCTCCTGCACGGTGAAAATAGAATCGCCGCCGCCGCAAGGGCAGCAGACAGGAGCGATAACAGCATCGCCGAGATCGTTTATAATGTCCCCAATTCCAAAACCGAAGCAAATATGCAAAGAGGAGTTTGCCTATCAAGTTCCAATGGCAAATATTCCGGAAATAAAACAGGAATCTCAATCTGTACCTGCGGCTCCGCCGCCGGCTCAAGCATCGCAATCTTCGGCAAACGCGGCTCGCGAAGCGCCCTCGCCGGCCCCCTCTCCCGGTCCCGTTGAAGATGTCGACAAGGCACTCTCGGCCCTGCATGCGGCCAATGTTGCCTTTAATCTTCCTGAGACGATGAACCTCAATAACACAGCCGAGATCCAACTTCTGCTCAGCCTTAAGAGGTCCATAGAGGAGTTGAGCGGCGAAATAACGGCCCAAGGCAAAAAGGAAGGGGATGCAATAAAAGCCTCCCATAGAATGAGAGCGCGTTTAACAGGGCCGAATTTCCAGATAGCCGAGATCACGCCCATGGAGCAGGCCGTGGGAACCAGTGATACTGTCGAATGGAAGTGGGAAATAAAACCCCTCAGCGCCGGCCGCCATAACCTGCATTTAAGCCTTGACGCGATGCTTAGTTTTGAAGGATCAAGCACTCCCCATAATATCAGGACGTTTGACAAGACAATCGAGGTGGAAATCACCGCAGCCCAGAATGCATCGGCGTTCCTGGGAAAGAACTGGCAGTGGCTGTTGGCTGTAATCCTGCTGCCATTTGGAAAATTTGTGTGGAATCGCTGGAAAAAGAGGAACGAAATCTCTAAGACCCCCAACGCCTGATTCGTTTAACCCGCAAATCCCCGCCCGGAGCATTGATCGCGCGTAAACTCAATACTTGCAAGGATTCCCGTTATTTGAGCTTTGCTAAATTTTTAATTTGAAATATAATCCCCCTTCGGCTAAATTGCCTCTCTTTTGAAATCAGTCATTTAAAACCTTTTGGGCGGAAAATGGGAAGGACAATCACACATAAGATCCTCGAACGGCACCTTGTGACCGGAAAGTTGTCGGCGGGGACCGAGATCGGGATCAGGATAGACCAGACGCTCACGCAGGACGCGACGGGGACTATGGCGTACCTGCAGTTCGAATCCATGGGCGTGCCCCTGGTCAGGACAGAGCTGTCCGTCAGTTACATCGATCATAACACTGTCCAGATCGGGTTTGAAAACGCCGACGACCATAAATACCTGCAGAGCGCGGCACGCAAGTACGGCGACTATTTCTCCCGGCCGGGCAACGGCATCTGCCACCAGGTCCACCTGGAAAGGTTCGGGAAGCCCGGGAGGACCCTGATCGGCTCGGACAGCCACACGCCGACCGGCGGCGGGCTCGCGATGCTTGCCATCGGCGCGGGCGGGCTGGATGTCGCCCTGGCCATGGCCGGGGAGCCGTTTTATTTCATCTGCCCCCGGGTGATCAAAGTGAATCTCACCGGCAGGCTTTCCGCCTGGGTCTCGGCCAAGGACGTTATCCTGCACGTCCTGGAGCTTTTGACCACCCGCGGCAACGTGGATTGCGTGCTCGAGTACTCGGGCAAAGGGGTCCGGACGCTCTCTGTCCCGGAACGGGCGACCATTGCCAACATGGGGGCGGAATGCGGGGTCACGACCTCGGTCTTCCCCAGTGATGACGTAACCCGGAAGTTTCTGGACGCGCAGGGCAGAGGACAGGACTGGGAGCCTCTTTTGGCCGACGAGGATGCCTTCTATGACCGGGAACTGGCGATCGACCTGTCCGAGGTCGTGCCAATGGCCGCCAGGCCCCACAGCCCCGATAATACGGGATTGATCAGGGAACTGGGCGGAACGGCCGTGGACCAGGTCTGCATCGGCAGCTGCACCAATTCCTCATACAAGGACCTGGCAACCGTGGCGGAGATACTGAAAGGCAGGACCGTCCACCCTGATGTGAGCCTGATAATAACCCCCGGCTCCCGGCAGGTCCTCCTTAACCTGGCGGACACCGGGCACCTCGGGATGCTGATTGCCGCCGGCGCGAGGATAACCGAGAGCTGTTGCGGGTTCTGCATCGGCAACAGCCAGAGCCCGCCGAGCTCCGGGGTTTCGCTGAGGACTTCAAACCGCAACTTCTTCGGCCGCTCGGGGACGAAGAGAT
>JBDKTK010000180.1:0-5504 GCA_039680225.1 Syntrophaceae bacterium | reverse complement strand
AGATATATTAAAGCGGGCGGGTATTAACATAATGGACGGACTGGAAATAGGGATCATCGGAGGCACGGGAGGCATCGGCAAGTGGTTTGCGGGTTTTTTCCGGAGCGCCGGGTACACGGTCCACGTGACCGGGCGCAAGACCGGCATGGGCCTGCCCGAACTTGCGGAAAGGTGCCGCGCGGTCTTTGTGAGCGTCCCCATCGGGGCGACTATCGAGACGGTCCGCCTCATAGGGCCGCTGATGAAGGAAGGCGCCCTGCTGGCGGATTTCACGTCCCTCAAGGCGGGCCCGGTCCGCGCCATGCTGGAATCTTCGGTAGCCGAGGTTGTCGGGACGCACCCGCTCTTCGGCCCGGACGCCGCGTCGCTTTCCGGCCAGAACATCATATTATGCCCTGCCAGGGGCTCGGTCTGGGTTTCGCGGCTCAGGGATGTTTTTGAACGGGGCGGGGCCGTGGTGACCGAATCTTCGCCGGAAATGCACGACCGCAAAATGGCGGCCGTCCAGGTCCTTTCCCATTTGGGGACAATTTCCCTGGGCCTCACGCTTAAAGAGCTGGGCGAGGATTTGGCCGGTATAGAGAAATTCTCGACGCCGATCTTCCGGCAAAGGCTCCGGATGATTGAAAAGGTTTTTGAGCACCCGCAGCTCTATGAGGAGATAATCAGGGGAAACCCGGCTTCGCAAGAAGTCATGGGCCTGTACCAGAAAGTCCTGTCGGGTGTCATAGAATCCATCGGCCGGGAACCGGGGAGCCTGGAAAGGGAATTGGCCGGGGCTTTAAAGGCGCTGAAAAAAACAGTTTGACACGCCGGCACTTATCCTGTTAAGGAGAATTATCAACCCGACGGAATGATTTAAATGAAGATTAACTCGATATCAATGAACTGGTGGTGGTGGAACAACACGGAGGGGTCTGTCCACTGCTGATTCAACATTAAATTAAAATAGCAAGCCGTGGAGACCTCAGGCTCCACGGCTTTTTTGTATACACAGAAGGGCCGTGATGAAGATCATGTCCCTTTTTTATTTTTAATGTCCTCCCTCTGGAGGGGGCAGGGGGAGGTCGGTCAGGGATTAAAAAATCGCCACCCCCTTTATCCCCCGCCGGCGGGGGACAAAAACCGGAGTTAAAAATGTATTATCCCGATTTTGAGACATTCAGAAAATTCGCCCAAAATGGCCGGAATGGCCGCAATGTAATGGCCGGCAACCTCGTCCCGGTCTCCCGCGAGATCCTGGCGGACACCGAAACGCCGGTCTCGGCCCTGATGAAATTCAGTTCGCATCCCTACATGTTCCTGCTCGAAAGCGTGGAGGGCGGGGAGAAATGGGGGCGCTACACATTTATCGGCACCGACCCCCGCGCCGTCTTCCGCGTCCCTGCAAATGCCGCGGACGTAATAATAACCGAAAGCGGCAATTTAAGGAACGTCCCGCACAAAGGCGACCCCCTGGGCGTCCTCCGGGAAGAGCTCCGGCGCTTCCGGCTTGCCCCCGTGGAAGGGCTGCCGCGGTTTTGCGGAGGGGCCGTCGGTTTCATGGGCCATGACATGGCCCGCTACTTCGAACGGCGTTCATTGGGGATGGAGAGCGGGCCGCCGGACGATATCGGGGCGGACACCGCGGTCTTCCTCATCACGGATACCCTGCTCATTTTCGACAACGTCAGGCACACGATAAAGGTCATCTCCTGCGCGGCCGTTGAGGAAGGGCAGGACCCGCGCGCCGTTTACGATCAGGCAACGGCGAAGATAGAAGCGGCGATCGCAACCCTGCGCTGCCCGCCGAAGAAAAATAACGGCGCGGTCAAATTTAATGCGGATTTCCGCCTTAACCCGAACATGGAAGAATCCGCATTCAAGAAAATGGTCGAGAAGGCCAGAGATTATATTGCTGCGGGCGATATAATCCAGGTCGTGCTCTCGCAGCGGTTCGAGATCGAACGCGACGGCCTGGACCCGGTCAACATCTACCGGGCGCTGCGGTTTGTGAACCCCTCGCCGTACCTGTTTTTTCTCAAAATGGAAGATTTATGCCTCGTGGGCTCTTCCCCGGAAGTCATGGTCCGGCTCGAGGACGGCGTCGCGGAACTGCGGCCCATTGCGGGCACAAGGCGGCGCGGCCGGACCGAGCAGGAAGACCGCAAGCTTGCCGACGAGCTGCTCAAGGACCCGAAAGAAAGGGCCGAGCACGTGATGCTCGTCGACCTGGGGCGCAACGATCTGGGGAGGATCGCCCAGACCGGCTCAGTGCAGGTCAACCAGCTCATGGCCGTGGAGCGGTATTCCCACGTCATGCACCTTGTTTCGAATATCCAGGCGCAACTCGCTCCCGGCAAGGACGCTTTTGACGTGCTGCGGGCCTCGTTCCCGGCGGGCACCCTGAGCGGCGCGCCCAAGATCAGGGCCATGCAGATCATTGATGAACTGGAGCCCACCCGCAGGGGCCCCTACGGCGGCGGTGTCGGTTATTTCAGCTTCTCCGGCAACATGGATTTCTGCATAACGATCCGGACCTTCGTTATCCGCAACGGAAAGATTTACGTCCAGGCCGGGGCCGGCATTGTCGCCGATTCGGACCCGCACGCCGAGTACAAGGAGACCCTGAGCAAGGCGGAAGGCCTTGTCCAGGCGCTGCGGATGGCGGCGGCGGGCTTTGCAATGAAAACAGCATAGAAGGGAACAAGCACATGCTTTTGATCATAGATAACTACGATTCGTTCACTTACAACCTGGCCCAGTATTTCGGCCAGCTCGGGGCGGAAGCGGCGGTCTGCCGCAACGACGAGATTTCTCTGGATGAGATCGGCGCAATGAAACCGGAAGCCATCATCATTTCGCCGGGGCCGTGCTCGCCCGAAAAAGCAGGCATCAGCGTGGATACTGTCAGGCGGTTTCACAAGGACGTGCCCATCATGGGCGTCTGCCTGGGGCACCAGTCCATCGGGTATGCATTCGGCGCCGCTGTCGTCCGGGCCGGGCGCCTCATGCACGGCAAGGTTTCGCCGGTCCTCAATGACGGAAAAACGATTTTCCAGGGCCTGGCCAGCCCCTTTCCCGCAGGGCGCTACCATTCGCTGCTCGTGGACAGGGGCTCGCTGCCGGACTGCCTGGAAGTGAGCGCCGAGACGGCGGAAGGGGAGATCATGGGGCTGCGCCACCGCGAATATCCGGTGGAAGGGATCCAGTTCCACCCGGAGTCGATCCTCACTCCGAACGGGAAAAGGATCCTGAGGAATTTTTTGAAGATGCTTTAAAAGAAATAAATTCATGAAAGGAGTTGAAACATGATCAGGGAAGCAATAGCCAGGGTTGTCAAAGGGGAGGACCTGCAGGAAGCCGAGATGATGGGCGCCATGGATGAGATCATGGGCGGCGAGGCGACTCCCGCGCAGATCGGGTCTTTCATAACCGCTCTGCGTCTGAAAGGCGAAACAGTGGAAGAGGTGACCGGCGCCGCCCGGATCATGCGGCGCAAGGCGACGAGGATCGACGCGCGCTCGCCGGTAATCGTTGACACCTGCGGGACGGGCGGCGACGGGATGCATACGTTCAACATCTCCACGACGGCGGCTTTTGTCGTCGCGGCAGCCGGCATCACGGTCGCCAAGCACGGCAACCGCGCGGTCTCGAGCAGCTGCGGGAGCGCCGACGTTTTGGAAGCCCTGGGCATCAACATCGAGGCGGCCCCGGAGATAATAGAGGAATGCGTCCAGCAGATCGGCATTGGGTTCCTCTTTGCGCCCAAGCTCCACGGGGCAATGAAATATGCCATCGGCCCCCGCCGCGAGATCGGCATCAGGACCGTATTCAACATGCTCGGCCCGCTTACCAACCCGGCCGGGGCGACCTCGCAGCTCATCGGGGTGTACGACCCGCGCCTGACGGAAATGTTCGCCGGGGTCCTTAAAAACCTGGGAGCCCGCCGGGCCTTTGTCGTCCACGGCGCCGACGGCCTGGACGAGGCGACTGTCACCTGCGAGACAAGGGTCTCCGAGCTCCGGGACGGGATAATTTCCACTTACAACATAGAGCCGGTCTCGCTTTTCGGAGAAGCTTATGCAAAAAAAGAGCTGATCGGGGGCGATGCGTCCATGAACGCCCAGATAACAAAAGATATTCTGTCCGGCAAAAACGGGGCATGCCGGAAAATTGTGCTGCTCAATGCCGGGCTGGCCATCGTCGCGGGAGAGAAGGCGGACACCTTGCAGGAAGGCATAAAGATTGCGGCAGACTGCATCGACAGCGGACTCGCAATCAAGAAGCTCCAGGCCCTCATAGAGATGAGCAACAGTTGAGGTGGGAGAATTGATCCTCGAGAGAATCCTGAAAATCAAGCGCGCCGAGGTATCGGTCCTGAAAAAAACTCAGGAATTCGCCCGGGAGCCAGATAAATCCGCCCTGTCGGGGCTCCCTCCGGCACGGGATTTCCGGGGGGCCCTGAAAAAGAGCAGCTGCGCGGTGATTGCGGAAGTGAAAAGGAAGTCACCGTCCAAAGGGGTCCTGCGCGACGGCCTCGACCCGGTGAAACTCGCGGGCGCATACGAGCACAACGGGGCGGCGGCCATATCGGTCCTTACAGACAGGCAGTTCTTCGGGGGCAGCGCGGACGATCTCCGGAAAATAAAAAAAGCCGTGAACATCCCCGTTTTAAGGAAAGATTTCATCATCGATCCCTGCCAGATTTACGAATCAAGGATGATGGGGGCGGATGCGGTGCTGCTGATCGCGCGGGTCCTGGACCGGGCCGCATTGAAGGATTACATCGCAACAGTGCGGTCGCTCGGCATGGCGGCCCTCGTGGAAATCCATGACAGGTACGATGCCGAAAAGGCGGTGACTTCGGGAGCGGAAATTATCGGAATCAACAACAGGGACCTGTCAAATTTTGTAACCGACATCCGGACGACCCTTGACCTGCTGGCCTATATCCCGGAAGGGAAGACGATTGTAAGCGAGAGCGGGATCAACACCCGCACTGATATTGTGCTGCTGCAGCATGCGGGCGTCGATGCCTTCCTGATCGGCG
Organism: Syntrophaceae bacterium; assembly: GCA_039680225.1. GTDB lineage: Bacteria > Desulfobacterota > Syntrophia > Syntrophales > UBA4778 > JBDKTK01. The sequence continues at coordinate 472 of JBDKTK010000180.1, read as the reverse complement.
AGGCGCTGGTGAAAGCGGAAGACCCCGCCGTCAGGCTGCGGGAATTGCTGGGCCGGTAAGAGGAAAATAAATGGAAGTAAAGATCTGCGGGATAACAAATGTGGGCGACGCCATGGCTGCCGTCGAGTGCGGCGCTGACGCCCTGGGCTTCATCTTCCACGCGCCTTCTCTCAGGTATGTGAGCCCGGAAAAGGCAAGGGCGATCATCAACATGCTGCCGGCGGGGCTGGTCTGCAAAGTGGGCGTGTTCGTCAATTCCAGCCCGGCGCAAATCAACGCGGTCGCAGCACAGTGCGGGCTCGATTTGATCCAGCTCCATGGAGATGAGAGCCCCGGGTTCTGCACGGGCTTTGCCGGATCCATGCTGATAAAGGCGGTATCGCCGCAAAGCGCGGAGGACCTGGAAGGGATCAGAAACTACGCCGTGCGCGCACTTCTTATAGACGCCCGGGACCGCGGCCTGTACGGCGGC
>JBDKTK010000179.1:0-8367 GCA_039680225.1 Syntrophaceae bacterium | reverse complement strand
TGCCCGGCCATCTTGTCGATGAGCCTTGTCACCGAAATGGTGTGCTCGAGCAAACCTACCACATACACGTGGTGCAGACCCTTAGCGGCCGGGACTTTCCTGAACTTTTCCGCGGTCCTTTCATCCGCCATGAAATTACGGAGCAGGGTTTTAAGGTGGGGTGAATCGACCGTTTCGATTATGGCAAGCAGCTCGGAGAACATCTCTCCGATGTCGTGTTTGGAAACCGGCAGATAATCGGAAGGCTCAAAATCCATGCTTTCCAGGCGGGCGACATCCGTGATCGACAGCTGGATAATGTTCTTGAAGCTTACGGCCCGGCACGAAACCCGGATCACGTCCCCCTTCCGGAATTTTTTTTCGATCTCCCCGGCGTTGTCCCAGACCCTTCCCTCGATCTCGCCCGTGTTGTCCCTGAGCTTCATGACCAGGTACGGCGCGCCTTTCTGGGAATAGGCCATATTTTTCCCGGTGACCAGGAAATTGTCCTCGATTTTATTCCCCGCCCGGATATCCTTTACGAATATGGTTTTCAATTTGCTCCCTTTCTCCCCGCTTTTGCCGCTATTCTGTGTTCCCCGGCGTAAATCTTGAACCTGCCTCCCCTGACATAGCCGACAAGGCTCATCCCCGATTCCGCCGCAAGCTCTACGGCCTTTGATGTCGCGGCGGAATGGGAAATTATGAACGGCACGCCGATCCGGCAGGCCTTAACTATTATCTCGGAAGACACCCTTCCCGTGGTAAGGAGGATTTTATCGGCGCAAACGATCCCGTTGAGGAGCGCATAACCCCCGAGCATGTCAATTGTATTGTGCCGCCCGATGTCCTCCCGCGACGCCAGGACCTTGCCGGCGTCGGCAAGCGCCGAGCAGTGCGTGCCCCGGGTCAGGTCGTGGATCTTCGCGGACTGCATGAGGCCCCGCATAAGAAGCAGCACCTGCCGCGGGCTGATCCGGATATTTCCTTCGGGAAACTTAACCGGCGGCTTCCCGTGGTCGGCGGTTCCTTTAGCAACACCCCTGCCGCCGCTTGATCCTATGGACCGGAAGAACTTTTCTTCGGCAATGTCTTTTTTGAGAATGATGGAAGCCCGGGGCGCCTCCGGCTGCAAGTTGATGGCCTCGATATCGTCGCGGCTGGAAACCATTCCCTCCGACCTGAGCCAGCCGGCAGCCAATTCTTCAAGGTGCAGGCCCGTGCAGGCCAAGGAGACCATATCACGGCCGTTCACGTTAAGCTCAAAAGACAATTCCCTGATTACGGGCTCCGTGACATTGGTGAAGCGCTCGCCGTCGAAAACCCGGATCGGGATTTTGTCTATGCTCCGGCGCCATGAATCCTTCATTTTGACTTATCCCTCAGGACCCGGTTGTCGCCGACCCTGATCGTCAGTTTGATCTTGTCGAAATACTCCATGAGCGGAATTATGAATTTGCGCGAAAGGCCCGTAAGCTCCTTGAAGCCGGCCGGGTTGGCCTTGCCCTCTTTCAGCAAATACGCCTGGTAATCCTTCCTGAGCCGTTCCAGGGCCTCGCGGGAATAGAGCAGCTCCTCGCTGACCTTGACCAGGGCGCCCTCTTTCAACATCACGGAAATAACGTCCTGGGCCTTTTTCCTGGAATCGCCGAAACTGTCCAGCACTTCTTTCAACAGCGGCGGCGCCAGGGACGACTCCGAATAGGTCTTGTGAATCCGGCTGCGGATTTCCTCGAGATCGCCTTTCAAATCGACGCGGTGGCTTGCAAGCCTCACAAGGTCTTTGTCGACGACGATTGCGTTTGATACCTCAAGGACCTTGAGCATGGATGCGTAAATGCGGGGGTCCGCCTGGCCCGGCTGGCCTGCCTTGCCCAATAAAATTGACCGCAGCTCTTCCCGGGATATGCCTTCCTTCAGCGGTTCAAGCCCGTGATACTTCCTGATCTCGGCTACCGCCTGTTCCTGCAGTGTTTTGAAACGGGATGCGGACATCACCCGGTCGCCGTCCTTGTCCTTTTCGAGAGAGATGGCCTGTCCCGAGGAAATAAGGCCTGCAAGAATTCTTTTAATCTCCTCTTTGGGCAGTCCCGTCCTGACCGACAGCTGGCCCGGAGTTATCCCGGCCAGGCCGGACCTGCGGATAATGACCGCGGCCCTGTCCCGGGGCGGGCCGTTTTGCAGGACGCCCAGCTCTTCTATTGCGGTTTGATTGAGCTTTTTGATTTTTCTCGCCAGCGGGTCGAGTATCCTCCCGCCGCCGATAGTCCGGACCGGCGAGTAGCTCCTCAGCACGAACCTGTCCCCGGCCATGTTGATAAAGGGGGATTCAAGAACGATCTGGGCAAGCCCTTTTGATCCCGGAAGCATTTCGTCGCCTTCGAGCAGGACCACCCGGGCCAGGATTTCCACCGTCCCGGAGTGGAACCTCAGCAGGGACCTGTTTTTCAGTTTCTTCGGCGCCGACGAGAGGTACTCAAGGGCTGCATCCATTCTCATCGACGGCTCGAACCTGCCCTGGTGGGTAAGGACATTGCCCCGCTCGATCGTTTCCTTCTCCAGGCCCTGGATGTTCACCGCGGTCCTCTGCCCGGATTCGGCCTCAACGGCGGCCTCGTTATGCACCTGGATGCCGCGGACCTTTGCGGAAAGCCTTGCGGGCATTATTTCTATATTGTCCCCGACCGCGACCCGGCCGGAAATTATCGTGCCTGTAACTACCGTTCCAAAACCCTTGATCGTGAATACCCTGTCGATGGGCAGCCTGAATGTGTCCGGGCCGGGCTCTTCCACGACCTTCCCGGCAACCTGCTCGAGGGCGGAGATAAACTCATCGATGCCCTGTCCCTTCACTGCCGATACCGGGACAATCGGCGCTCCTTCCAGGAAGGTCCCTTTCAGAAATTCGCGGATATCTTCGCGGACCAGGGAGAGCCATTCGCTTTCGACGAGGTCTGTCTTGGTGAGGGCCACCAATCCAAACCTGATGCCCAGCAGGCTGCAGATTTCCAGGTGCTCCCTCGTCTGCGGCATCACCCCTTCATCGGCGGCAATGATCAGGGCGACTATATCTATCCCGCCCGCCCCGGCGACCATGTTTTTGACAAATTTTTCATGCCCCGGGACGTCTATTATGCCCAGCCTCAGGCCGTTCGGGAGAGTGAGAGCCGCGAAGCCGAGCTCGATCGTGATGCCGCGCTCCTTTTCCTCCTTGAGCCTGTCGGTATCGACCCCGGTCAAGGCCTTGACAAGCGCGGTTTTTCCATGGTCGACGTGGCCCGCCGTACCGAGGATGAGATGCCGCATTATATTATATTCTCTCCCGATCTTTTGATTCGGCCGTGATTGCTCTCACTGAAAACCAGGAGGGGAAAATAACAAAATCCCCTTGATTTAACAATGTAAAAGACCTCAAGAAACGCCTTTTACAGGAGAAATGATTTGTCAATCGCAAATCCGGCGTGATAAATGGTTTTAATGAAAATTCTGGGCATCGATTATGGGAGCAGGAGGATAGGACTTGCAATTTCCGATGAACTCGGTATAACAGCGCGCCCGCTTGCAGTGATCGAGAGGAAAAATCTTGATCGGGACCTTGATCTCCTGGAAAATATGGCCCGGGAAAGCAATGTCGAACAAATCGTGCTCGGGCTCCCCTTGCGGCTGGACGGGACCAGGGGAATCCAATGTGAAAAGGTCGAAAAATTCGCGGCGGCCCTCAGGGAGCGCACAGCGCTTCCCATAATCCTCTGGGACGAGGCCCTTTCCACCTGGGAAGCCGGCGAACTGATGATCAGCGCGGGCATCAAAAGCAAAAAGAGAAGGAAGATGGTCGATAAAATAGCCGCCGGAATAATCCTTCAGAGCTATCTCAATTCCCTCCACGCCGGGCGTAACCGTGGAGAGAGCCTCTAATCGAAATCGGAAACACAACCAATGAAAATTCTGAAACTGCACAGGTTACCTATTTTACTCACAATTCTGGTATTTGGTCTCGGCTTTTGCATCCTGCTCGTCAGGACGCCCATGGACCAGAATGCCAGGGTCGAAGAAATTGAGATCCAGAAAGGCGCGAGCCTTTCCCAGATTGCGAAAATGTTGAAGGATGCAAAGCTCATCAGGAGCGCCGCCGCATTCTCCGTGCTGGCCCGCCTGGAAGGTGTTTCCGGCAGGATCAAGGCCGGGGAGTACGAATTCACGAGTTCAATGCCGGCCACCGTCATCCTGGAAAAACTCGTCAGGGGCGAGGTCGTGGGACACGTGGTTGTGGTCCCGGAAGGGTTCACGATGAGCCAGGTTGCAGACGCCGTCGTCGAAGCAAAAGTCCCGAAAGGTAAGCAATTCCTGAAGGCGGCGACCGACCGCGAATTGCTGTCCAGCCTGAAAATCCCCGGCGCGACGGCGGAAGGGTACCTATTCCCGGAAACATACAACCTTACAAGATCGATGAGTGAAAAAGATATCCTGACCCTCATGGTCAACCAGTTCTGGAGAAAAGTCACCCCTGAGCTGATCGAGGAGGCGCACAAGGTCGGGCTCGACCTGCACAAGATGATAACTCTGGCCTCGCTGATCGAGAAAGAGGCCAGAATCAAGGAGGAAAAGCCGCTGATCTCGGCCGTGTTCCACAACCGGCTGAAGAAGAGGATGCGCCTGCAGTGCGATCCCACGGCGGTTTACGGGGTCAAGGATTATAACGGGGTCATCTTTAAATCCCACCTGCGGAGCAAAAAGAACCCTTACAATACATATGTAATCTATGGCTTGCCACCCGGGCCGATTGCCAATCCGGGGCTGGATTCCATCAAGGCCGCAATAAATCCGGCCCCGGTGAACTATCTTTATTTCGTTTCCAAAAATGACGGTTCCCACCAGTTTTCTTCAACTTTGGCCCACCATAACGTCGCAGTTTCAAAATTTAGGCTAACACAGGATAAAGAATAGCAATTTTTGCTTGACAAACAAAAATTATCTCCTCTATAGTCCAACCAAAGTGGAGTAAAGTGGATTATTGTGGAGGAATCGTGACCGCATTCCGGGGACGCTATTACCATACTATTGACGATAAAGGCAGGATCATCCTGCCTTCCCGCCTCAGAGAGGCTATAGCCGAGAAATCGGAGGGCAAGCTTGTCATCACGAATTTCAGCGGCTATCTCCTGGCGTTCCCCTATGACGAATGGAAGGGCCTCGAAGAGAAGATCAGCCGGCAATCGCTCCTGAAAAAAGAGGTGAGGGCCTTCCAGCGCGATTTCATGTCCGGCGCCGTGGATTGCAATGTCGACAGCCAGGGCCGTGTGCTTATCCCGCCTGCGCTCAGTGAATATGCGGGCCTGGAGAAAGATATAGTTTTGGCTGGCATGGTCAGGACGATCGAGATCTGGAGCAAGGAGCGCTGGGAGGAAGAGCTGCGCAGGACGAGCAGCCAGGACTTCAGCGACTCCATCGCGGATCTTGGGATTTAACGATGTCCGGCGAAACGGATTTTTACCACCTTCCGGTCCTGCTGGAAGAAGCGGTTGACTCGCTTGATTGCAGGCCTGGCGGCATCTATGTGGACGGGACGCTCGGGGGGGGCGGTCACGCCGCCGAAATCATGAAAAGAATAATGCCGGGAGGGCGCCTGGTGGGTATCGACGCCGACCCGGAAGCCCTGAAAGAGGCAGGAGCCAGGCTGGAGCCGTATCGCTCCAACGTGATCTTTTATAAAGGGAACTTCGGGAATATCGCCGCAATCCTGGCCGGACTCGGAATCGGGAAGGTTGACGGCATCCTCCTTGACCTGGGTGTTTCCTCTCATCAACTGGAAACGGCCGGCAGGGGTTTCAGTTTCGCCCGGGACGCTCAACTGGACATGAGGCTTGACCAGACCGCGGGGCGGACGGCCTTCGACCTGGTGAACGGATTTTCCGAAGAGGAACTGGAGAAAATTTTTCGCGAGTACGGGGAGGAGCGGATGGCCCGCCGGATTGCCGCAGCTGTCGCCCGCAGCAGGAAGGAAGCGCCGATCCGCACCACGGGCGAGCTGGCGGAAATTGTGTCGGGGGCGGTGCCCGCCGCGGCCCGCAGGGGGAAAATCCATCCCGCGACACGCGTTTTCCAGGCTTTGCGGATAGCCGTCAACAACGAGCTGGGCAATCTGGAGAAGGCGTTGGCCGATGGTTTCGAGCTGCTGGAAACAGGCGGCCGCTTTGCGGTCATTTCTTTCCATTCCCTTGAGGACAGGATGGTGAAAACCTATTTCCGCTCCTGGGAGAAAGGGTGCACGTGCCCTCCCGATTTCCCGTTTTGCACCTGCCATAAGCAGGGCAGGGCAAAGCTGATTGCGCGCAAGGCGATAAAGGCCGGCCCCGCTGAAATTGAGAAGAATCCGCGCGCCAGGAGCGCCCGGCTCCGGACCGTTATGAGGATAAGGTGAAACAGTGAAAGATTACCGCCGGTCAAAACCGCTGGCCTCTATCGGCTGGAACAGGCCGAGAACGGGGACAATTGGTTCGGGCATGATCGAGGGGATTCTCGACAAGGGTTGTGAGTGGATAGATTCCAGGTCGGGCTCGCTCTCCGAAGGCAAGGAAAGCAGGATCAAGTATTCGGTCCTCATCCCCGCCTTCGTGTTACTGCTCCTGACCATCCTGATCTACACCTGGTCCCACATGCATATAACGGAACTGAAGTACAAGATTGCCCGGGAGATAAAGGCCAAGGAGTCCCTCCTGGAAGAGAACAATAAACTTAAAGTGGAGGTTTCCATGCTCAAGTCCCCGCAGCGGGTCGAGTCGATCGCGCGGGGGAAGCTGGGAATGAATCATCCGGATAAAGAGCAGGTCATCATCCTTAAATGACGGGGATGGACCGGTAATTTTTCCATCTGCTCAGTTGCGGAATACGCCAGGAGCCCCAAAAGCCCTTGAGGCAAACGGGGCCTTTATCCCATTAACATTTGGCTGATTTTAAATTGAGACACATTCAGATGAGCAGAAAAAAGGGAAAATGGCTGAAGATACGAATAATCTCGTTCATGTTCGTATTCGTCCTGCTTTTCGGGGTCCTGCTTTACCAGGCCTTTAACCTCCAGGTAGTGTCCAGCCGGGACCTCAAGACACTCGCCCGCAAGCAGCACATAAAATCGCTGCAACTGCAGCCCGAAAGGGGCCTCATCCTCGACTGCAACGGCGAGAAACTCGCCGCCAGCATCATGATGGATTCGGTCTGCGCCGAACCGCCCCGGATTGCCGACCAGGCAAAAGCCGCTTCCGCACTCGAATCCATTTTCCCCGAGAGTAAGGGACAGATACTGTCAAAAATGAAAAATGCCAGGAATTTCTGCTGGATAGCTCGCCTGGTGTCTCCCGAGCAGGCCGTCGCCGTAAAAAGCCTGAAGATCGAGGGCGTATACCTGATCAAGGAGCCGAAACGCGTTTACCCCAACAAGATGCTTGCCGGCCCGCTCATCGGTTTCGTGGGGGTGGATTCCAACGGGCTCGAAGGGCTCGAGCTCAGGTATGACAATCTCCTGAAAAGGAAGCCCGAAGAAATTGTCTGGGCCCGGGATGCCAAGGGAAACTCCCTGTTCATGCAAGAGAGCCTGACGGCCAAAAAGAAGGACAAAGGCTACAATATATTGTTGACAATAGACAGTCGAATCCAATATCTTGTGGACTCTCAGCTCAACGAGGCTGTCCAGAGGACGGGAGCCAAGGGCGGAATAGCTGTCGCAATGGACCCCAAAACGGGGGCCATTCTGGCCATGTCTCAGGAACCGGGTTTCAACCCCAACACATTCCACAAGACGAGTGCCGAGAGCAAAAAGAACCGGTCCGTGGCCGACAGTTTCGACCCGGGCTCCACCTTTAAGCCCTTCGTCGCCTCTGCGGCGCTCGAAGAGGGAGTTGTAAAGGAAACAGACCGTTTTAATTGCGAAAACGGCAGTTATCAAGTCGCCAACCGGGTTTTCCACGAGGCGCAGCGACACAAATACGGTAGTCTTACCTTCAGGGAGGTTCTCAAATATTCGAGCAATATCGGATCGATCAAGATAAGCCAGAAGCTCGGGAAGGAAAAGTTCTATAAATATATAACGGATTTCGGTTTCGGCTCCAAGACCGGCATCGACCTGCCCGGCGAGGCCTCCGGCATCCTCAGGCATTGCGGCCAGTGGACAACAGTTGACGCCTCCGCCATTGCCTTCGGGCAGGGCATTTCTGTTACAGCCATCCAGATCACGACCGCCTTGGCGGCCATCGCCAACGGAGGCCTGCTGATGAAGCCCTATATTGTCCGGGGGTTCACCGATGCAGAGGGCAACCTGATCAAGGAATTCCCCCCCACAGTCGTACGCCGGGTAATATCGAATCAGACCGCGGGAATAATGGCCTCCGTCCTGACCGA
>JBDKTK010000178.1:0-62765 GCA_039680225.1 Syntrophaceae bacterium | reverse complement strand
CCTTCCTGGAAGCCTTCATCCCCCACCTCGGGGAAGCGGGGATAGGCTCCATCAGCGAGGTGTTCGACGCCGAGCCTCCCTTCACGCCGCACGGCTGCATCTCGCAGGCCTGGAGCGTGGCCGAGGTCCTGAGGGCGTGGGCGAAGACCGCGGGATGATGCCGGCGGAATTATTCGTTTAGATACCAGGGGACATTCATGATCACTATCCTCCGGTTCCCTTTCGCCAGCAGGAGGTGCGAAAGCAATTCGCCGCGCTGGTTGTGCAGGAAACGCTGGTACCAGCGCCGTTCCACCAGGATGGGGATGATCACCGCTATCTGGCGGTCCGGATGGGATTGTTCAAGGTCGAAAATGTAATCTATTATGGGCGCGACGACATAGCGGAACGGAGATTTGATCTCGACCAGCCGGGGCGCCGGGATCCCGGCGTTGCGGCTGGGCAGCTCGACGCAATTTTTCCATTCCCGGGACAGGTTTCCTTCATCCTCATCCGGCTCTTCGGAGGATATGTGCAGGGCAATCACATCCGGCGAGGTCGCTATCGCGAAATGCAGGGCCTTTTGCGACACCCTGCTCCAGTCCTCGATGGGCACCACCACCAGGGGCCGGCGAAGGTCGCGGGCCATCAGCTCGGGGGTGCCGGCAATTTCCCGGATATCCCTTTCATAGTGGTGCCGGACCCTCATCATGGTGAAAATCAGGCCCGGGATGAGGATGAGCGTTATCCACGCGCCTTCCGAGAATTTCGAGACAATCACGACGATCACTGTTGAAGCGGTGGCGGCGGCGCCGAGGCCGTTGATAAGCATGCTGCGCAAGGCAAAGCGCCCCCCCTTTCTCTTCCAGTGCCCGACCATGCCGGCCTGCGACAGCGTGAAGGCGATGAAAGCGCCTATGGCAAACAGCGGGATCAGGCGGTCGACTACCCCATCAAACATGATGAGGAGAAAGCCCGTCAGGAGCACGAGCATGATTGTCCCGTGCGAATAGACCAGGCGCCTGCCGCGGTTGGCAAAAGAGCGCGGCAGGTAACCCTGCTCGGAAATCGCGCGGCAAAGGCGGGGAAAATCGGCGAAAGCGGTGTTGGCCTGCAGGGCAAGCACCAGGAGAATGGCGCCCATCGTAACGTAATAGAATATCCCCTTTCCGGTGACTGCGGCGACCAGCTGCGACAGCACGCTTTCATATCCGGACTCTCCGGGCCGGGTGGCGGCGATTCCGTAAACGCTGCACATGTATGCTATTCCGGCAAGCAGCAGGATCAGTATGGAAATGATCAGCGTCAGGGAAAGGCGGGCGGACCTTATCCGCGGCTCCCGGAAAGCCTGCACGCCGTTGCTGATGGCCTCGATGCCGGTCATTGCCGTGCAGCCGTTGGAAAAAGCCCTCATCATGAGCCACAGGCCGGCCGCCTCCATGGCGGGTTCGGGCCCCGGCGGGGAGATTACGGGCACAGGGTGCCCGCCGGCGAGAACGGTCTTCCAGGCGCCCAGCGCGATAGTGGCAAAAAGGCAGCCTACAAAGACATACGTGGGGACTATGAAAGCGGCTCCCGTGTCCCGCAGGCCCCGCAGGTTCACAATGGTGATGATCGCAAGGGCCGCAAGGCACAGCAGGAGCGTGAACGGCTGTAATCCGGGGACCGCCGAAACGAGGGCCCCGATGCCGGCGGCGATCCCGACCGCGGAGACCAGGACGTAATCGACCATCAGGGCGGACGCGGCGAGCAGGCCCGGAAAAAGACCGAGGTTTTCGCCGGCAACCGTGTATGATCCGCCCCCTTTCGGATACGCGCCGATCGTCTGCCAGTAAGAAAAATAGACGATTGCGAGCAGGACGATGATGGCCCCCATGAGGGGCACTATATGGCGGACGCCGAGAAGTCCTAAAGGCAGGAGGACCGTGAGCGCCGCTTCGGGGCCGTATGCCGCCGAACCCAGGGCGTCCAGTCCGAAAATCGGTATCCCCGCAGCGGGACCGACCCTCTCCACCGAGTCCTGGGTGGAGGGCAGGGGCTTGCCGAAGAGAAAGTCAATAACGGACATCGGACTGTTCGTCTCCAAAATACAAAATCACCTTTATTAAATTAAATATATTGAATCCAAAGTCGCCATAAGGGGTTCCCTTACAGAGGTCATCGGAATCCCTTAAAAGCCGCTGGGCGCTGCCGGGATCAAAAATTCCTGAAGAAAATAATCCGTGGATTGAAAAACAGGCCGGCCTGCATCCGATTTTTTCTGCTGTCCGCCATCGCCGAGTCCTAATCCATATCAGGACCGCGTTTCAGATAATTGTCCCCTGGAAATGAGGAATGGCTTGATTTTGCCGGAAAGGCAATCGTGTATAATTGAGCCACCATAGCCGGTAACAGTGCCTGCCGGGCGAAGTGAGCGGTCTTATTTTTCCCAGACCCTAAAAGAAAGGAGCAAAAAGATGTTGCAGGCTATGGAGTATATTTTATTGATCCTTCTCGTGATCATCGCCTGGTGCATGATTTACAGTAAGCTGACATCCGGCAAAGAGGAAGAGGAACTCTGAACCGGCCTATAACAAATCCCGGGTTTTTAATTTGAAATTTCAAATTTGAAATCCTTGGCGTGAGGGGGAGAGCTTCGCAAGAATCTCAACACAGGCAGTCTTATCCAGGGGGCGGTTGTCGTTGCCGCATTTGGGCGAATAAATACAGGCGGGGCAACCGTCGTCACAGGGGCATTCCCGGATAAGGTCGAAGGTCATTTTGAAAATCTCCGGGAACAGGTCGTAAGCGCGCTCCGCAATGCCTATGCCGCCTTCGAATCCGTCGTAAACGAAGATCGTGGGCTTGAGAGTGTCCGGGTGGAACGGCGCGGACAGGCCGCCCAGGTCATGGCGGTCGCACAGGACATGGAAGGGGATTATCGAAATCATGGCGTGCTCTATGCCGTGAAGGCCCCCGCCGAAATCCAGGCCCGATTTTCTTATGTCCTCGCCGATTTCGTCCCTGACCGTGAACCAGAGCCCGACAGTGTTGAATTCCAGGGGCGGCAGGCTGAGCGGCCTGACGCCCAGGACCTTGTCCTGGCGGATCACCTTGTAGCCGGTGTACCGCTCCGTGACTGCAATATTGCCGACTGTGACGGGTATGTCTCCCTCCATTTTGCGGCGCAGTTCGCCCGTGATCCGGAGATCGGCGCTCTTGAGCGGGACCGTGTAGTAGTCGACCTGCGCCTTTTTCGCACAGGCAATCCTGTCCTTCAGGTCGAGCCTTTCCACAATGTATGTCTCTCCCTGATGGACGAGCACCGCTCCCTCGTGCGCCTCCCTGTATGCCTGGTTAAGGTCCATTGTGCCCAGCGTCCGGGCCTCAGTCACGAGGGTGAAAATCTCGGAACCGGCCCCGTCGAGGCTCACCACCTCGGCGGGCCGCGCCTTGCCCGAATAGACCCAGCCCCGCGCCGTCCGGGCAACCAGGCCGTGGCTGCCGAGCGAGCTGAGGACATTGCCGGTTTCCGGGCCGAGCAGGTCCCGGTCCTTTTCAATATCGACAGGTATTTCCGCCGCCGCGCACATGATATGCCCGGCGCAGATATGCGGGTTGGCAAGGTCCACCACGGCATGCTCGGGCGGCCTGTCGAAGAAAACTTCCGGGTTGCGGATGAAATACTGGTCCAGGGCGTCTTCGTATGCGACGAGGGCGGCAATGGATTGCCCCTTGCCCCTGCCGCTCCTGCCCGCCTGCTGCCAGGTGGAGATCGCCGTCCCCGGATAGCCGGAAATTATGACCGCGTCGAGTGAACCGATATCGATGCCCAGTTCCAGAGCATTTGTCGATGTGACCCCCCGCAATGTCCCGTCCTTCAGGTCGTTTTCCAGCTTGCGGCGCTCTTCCGGCAGATAGCCCGCCCGGTAGGCGGCTATCGATCCGGCGAGGTCCGGGTCGGTCCTTTCCAGGTCGGTCCCGGCCCACAGAGATATCAGCTCCGCCATCTTCCGCGAGCCGGTGAAACAGATTGTCTGCAGGCCGCTGCGGATGAAATGGACGAACAGGTTTTTTGCTTCGGCATGGGTCGACGAGCCGTCGTCCTTTGCTTTAAGTGGCCCCGAATTATACGGATTGACAAGGAGAAAATATTTTCGGCCGGAAGGGGCGCCGTTTTGGGACACGTGCCGGAATTCTGCGCCGACGAGGCTGGCGGAAAACTCCATGGGGTTGGCAAGGGTGGCCGTGGAGAGCACAAACCGGGGGTCGGCCCCGTAGTGGCGGCAGACCCGCCGCAGGCGGCGCAGCAGGTAGGCGACGTTGGAGCCCAGCACGCCCCTGTACCGGTGGGCCTCGTCCAGGACGATGTATTTCAAACCGCGGAAAAACTTTTCCCACTTGTAATGCCACGGCAGGACATGGTGGAGCTCGTGGAGGTTGCTGATGATTATCCGGGACCTGTCGCGGATGGCGGGCCTCCTGCCCGCGGGAGTGTCGCCGTCGTAGACGCGGGGCGAGACATTGATCCCGGTGAGCCTTTCCAGTTCGGACAGGAATTTCAGCTGGTCATTCGCCAGCGCCTTCGTCGGATAGAGGAACAGGGCCCTGCCCGCTGCGTCTTCCATCATGCTTTCCATTACGGGCAGAGAGAAGGCGAGGGTTTTGCCGGAAGCGGTCGGTGTCGTGATGATGACGTTTTCGCCGCCGCGCAGGAGGTTTATCGTCTCGCACTGGTGCGAGTAGAGTGTCATGTTCCGGGCCTGCAGGTACGCGGCGAGCGGCTTGGGGAGTTCCCGTTCCAGGGCGCCGGACGCGGCCTGCCTTGCCGGGATTACGTGCGTGTGGATGAGCTTCCCATACCCCTGCAGGTCCCGGACCGCCTTGTCTATACTTCCGGGCATAGTTTCGGGCATGCTTGCGTCACCTTCCCCATAGCTCGTGGAGCTTGGAAAAGAGGCGGCCGAGGGTCTCGAGGTCCTTGCGGTTGTGCTCGACGATGGGCACGAGGGGTCCGGGGTTACCCGTCTGCATGTACGTCTCGTAAAACTCCGGGACGAGGGCGCTGGGGACGTCGTCGAGCCTTTCCTCGCCGAACAGGAATTTTTCCAGGGTGACCAGGCGGCAGTTGGGCGATGTCTCGCCCCAGGCGCGGCGCGAGTAAGGGAGCACGTCGAAGTGCGCCCGTTCGAGATCGCCCTGCAGGCCGTAATAGAAGAACCGCTCCTGGATATACGGTATATCGAAAGTCCGGCCGTTGAATGTCAGGAACGCGCTGCGCTTGCCGATATGGGACTTGACCGCCGAGAGCGCGGCGGGCTCCTCGTCGATGCTGCGCAGCAGGTATTGATGGAAGACAATCCGGCCCGCCCGGTCTCCCCGGTCGCCAACAACCTCCGCGATGCCGATCAGGATTATCGGCCGGGAAAAGAGCCCCAGCGTCTCGATGTCGAGGAGGACGAAATCCTGCGGCGAATGGAAGCTGGAGACAAAAAACGAAAGCGGGTGCGACTTGGGGTACCAGCGGTTGATCAGCTCCTGGATGCCGCAGGTGTCCGACGATTCGAACAACTCCATGAACCGCGCGGCGGCGGGCCCGAAACGGGGGTGGCCGGCGAGTTCGGGGATTGAGGAAAAGCCCTTCTTCTTGAGCTCCTTTTCCTTCACAGACCCGATGCCGTAAATGAGCTTGAGGTCGGAAAGGATTTTTTTCCGGCACAGGTCCGGGCAGGACACCTCGAACCTGATCGTCCCTTCGTTTTTAATGCAGTAAAAATCCCCCGCCTCATTGGACAGCTGTTCGCCCGGAAGCGCCTCTTCCAGCGATATCCCTCTGTACTGCTTGAGGAGGGAGGCCTTGAGTTTCTGGGCATGGCTGTATTCGACCGGGTCCATGCCCCAGGCGAACCGGCCCCCGTACACCGGCTCTCCTTCCTCTACGATGTCGTATTCGCGGATATTTTCGGAGTGGCCTTTCAGGCGCTCGCTTATGCGGTCGTAAATTGTCTTCATATGCGGCGCAGAGCATATTACATGAGGAATTAAGAGGAAAGAAGGAATTCAGATTAAATTTTTGAACTTCAAACCCGCTCTTGTCATTTCTATTATTGCGTTGTCACCGATAAAGGCGGTGTTTATCACCAGGTCATAATTGACGGGATCTGCTATGTCCACGTTGAAGTACCTGATTATGTAATCTTTGCGATCCGTTTCGACCTGGGCAATTTTTCTTTCGGCATCGCGGCGGGAAATCCCGAATCTGTCCATCGCATTCCTGATTCGCCACTCCCGGGGCGCAATAAGCCTTATCCTCAGCTGGCGTTCCGGCTCGATCAGAAAATTGCCGCCCCTGCCCAGTATGACGGCATGGCCGTGCCGGGCAACCGTTCCCATCAGCTTCACCAGGTGCTGCAAATACTGATTCGACGAGAGATTACGGGCCGGGTTCAGCATGGCGATCCAGTCGTCCAGCATGGAGCGGCCCTTTTCATCCAGGGATTCGATTACAGCCGTGGTCATTTTGGCGCTCTTTGCAACTTCCTGCACAATTTTGCCGGCATAGAGGTCCAGGTCGAATTCCCGGGCAAGTTTTTCCGATATCCGGGCCCCATTGCAGCCGGGCTCCCGCGAAACTGTGATCAATGTTTTTGCAGCGGCTCGCCTTTCCAGGGTCTCTGTTTTCCACTTTGCCAGCTGCTCATCCACCAGCTGTTCAATCACGTCGGATGTTGGGATCTTTTCCATTGACGGCTCCTTCGCAATTTCAACTTCTGTTTAAAGGTTAGCAGGGCAGGAGGAAATCAGGCAAGCGGAAAGCTTTTGGAACAAGTTCTTCTTTTCGGGATGAGTTGTCACGGGACAATTGCGCTCGCAGCGAAGATCACGGGGGTGCAGCCCGTATTTCATGAGATCAAATTTTTCGACTTCAAACCCGCCCTGGTAATTGCGATTATCGCGTCGTCGCCGATGAAGGCGGTGTTGATGACCAGGTCATAATGGATGGGGCCGGCTATATCCATTTTGAAGTACTTGTGGATATAGCCTTTACGGTCCGACTCGACCTGTTTAATTCTTTTTTCGGCCTCCTGCCGGGAAGCGCCGAACCTGTTCATCACGTTCTGAATGCGCGCTTCGAGGGGGGCGATGACCCTTATCCTCAACTGGCGCTCCGGCTCGATCAGGAAATTGGCGCCCCTGCCCAGGATGACGGCGCGCCCGTGCCGCGCGACCGTTCCTATCAGCCTGGCCAGGTGATGCATATACTCCTGGGACCAGAGACTGTGGGCCGGATCGAGCATGGAGATCCAGTCATCCAGCATGGAGCGGTTCTTTTCATCCAGGGATTCGATTACCGCGGTGGTCATCCTGGTGCTTTTCGCAACTTCCTCGACTATCTTGCCGGCATAGAGGTCCAGTTTGAATTCCCGGGCAAGCTTTGCCGCTATATAGGCCCCGTTGCAGCCGGGCTCCCGCGATATTGTGATAACCGTCTTTGCGGTCCGTCTTTCCTGATCAGCCAGTTTCCACTTTTCCAACTGCTCCTGCACAAGTTGGTCGATCGTCTCGGGGGACATGTTTCCGTCCTCCTTTTTCAGAAAAAGTCATATTCAGGAGATGTTATGATGTTAGCAGGGCTGAAGGAACACGGGCAAGCGGAAAGCTTTGCTCAGAACCAGTTTTTCTTTTTGAAATAATAAACCATGCCGAGGGCGACCGTCAGCATGACAACCCACAGCAAAGGATAAGCCCAGGGCTGCTCGAGTTCCGGCATGTACTTGAAGTTCATCCCGTAGATCCCGACCAGGAACGTGAGGGGGATGAAAATCGTGGAGATGATGGTGAGGACTTTCATCACCTCGTTGAGCCTGTAGCTGACGCTCGACAGGTAGATGTCAAGCATGCCGAATACCATCTCCCGGTAATTTTCCCCGGTGTCGATTACCTGGATGACGTGCTCGTAAACATCGCGCAAGTAAACCCGCGTCGCCGGCTTGATCAGGGGCGACTCCGACATGTACAGGAAATTTATCATTTCCCTTGCCAGCCGGACCGAACGGCGCAGGAAGAGGGTCTCCCGCTTCAGCCGGTGAATCGACTGGAGGACTTTCGGGCCCGGCCTGTCCATTAAAGCCTCTTCGGTTGCTTCGATCGAGTTGCCGAACTTTTCCAGGACCACGAAATACTGGTCGACGATGACATCCAGAAGGGAGTAGGCCAGGTAGTCGGACCCCAGCTGGAGCAGCCTCGCGGAGCCCGCGCGCATCCTGTCGCGGATGACATCGAAGAGTTTGCCCGGGTGCTCCTGGAAGCTTATGACGTAATTCTCCCCGAGCACAATGCTGATCTGCTCGATCGAGCTTTCGCCCTTTTCCTCGTCAAAGGTGAGCGATTTGAGGACTATGAACATGTATTGCCCGAAGTCCTCAACTTTGGGGTTTTGACCGATTGTTGCTATATCCTCGAGGAAGAGCGGGTGGAGGTCCAGCTGTTTGCCGATCTCGGCTATGATGTCGACCTTGTGGATCCCGTCTATGCTGACCCAGGTGACCCCGCCCTGCTTGAAGGGGAATATCTGTTTTATCGAATCCGCTTTTTTTTCGGAGAACCCGTCTTCGCCGTAATGGGTGACGATTATATTTACAGCTTCCGTTTTGTCGGGATAGTTGGGAATAAGACAGCCGGGCGGCAGGCCGGCCTTTTTCGAACTCCTGGAAAATCTCTTTGCCATCAGACATACCTGGTCTTCTCGGCGAAACTCTGGCGGGGGGGTTCAACCGGGGTTGCCGCCGGTTTTCCGAGGCAGACAATGGAAAGCGGGTCCAGATCCGTGGAGATCTTCAGGATACGCCGGACCGGACATCTTTCGAAGAGCGTGAACCAGAGGCTCCCCAGTCCCAAAGCGCAGGCGGCGAGCAGCATGTTCTGCACGGCCGCGGCGCAGGCATGCTGGTACGCGGGAATACTGTCGCCCAGGAACACATGCGCTCCGGATTTTTGGGGATCTCCCAAAACGACGATCAGGACCGGGCATTCCCTGATAAAGTTCACATCATAACGATCGAGCCACTTCCAGCCGCTCTTCTCGAACAGCATGGTTTTCGTGGCAGCCGCGGCATCGGCGATCCTGGCCTTGATTTCGGGGCTGGTGACGACAATGAATTCCCAGGGCTGGTTGTTGGCCGGGGAAGGCGCCCAGATGGCGGCTTCCAGGATCCTGCCCACGTCATCGGCAGGGATGCTGTCCGGCAGGAACCTGCGGCAGCTGCGGCGTTTCCTTATTGCTTCGAAGAGTTCCATAAAAGTTCCTCCCCGTGAAATTAATGAAAGAAGACCTGGTTCCTGCCGTTTTCCTTCGCCTTGTACATGTTGGCGTCGGCCCTCTTGATGAAGTCCATCATATCCTCGTTAAAGACGTATTCCGCGACGCCGATGCTGAGGGTCACTTCGACTCTCTGGTCTTCGGCCAGGGCCCGCTCCGCAATGAAGTCCTGCCTGATCCTCTCGGCCACCCGGACCGCTTCCGGCCCCGGAGTTTCCGGCAGGATGATGATGAATTCGTCCCCGCCGTAACGGCACACCGTGTCTGTCATGCGGATGCACTTGCGGATTACATTGGCGAGGCGGACAAGGATTTTGTCGCCCTCAATGTGCCCGTGGCAATCGTTGTATTGTTTGAAATTATCCATGTCCAGGAGGATTATGGACAGGATGTTCCCGTAGCGGCTTGTCCTCTTGAGTTCGGACTTGAGCTGGATAAAGAAATGCCGGGAATTGAACAGCTTGGTCAGGTCGTCCGTGATGCTCAGCTCCATGTATTTCTGTTCGCTCTCCCGTAGGGCTTCCTCGGCGTTTCGCCTGGCCGTAAAGTCCAGTGCATTCCCCAGGACGGCCTTTTCGCCGCCGTAAGTGATGGGGATGACGGTTTCCATTATCCATCTTGTCTCGCCGCCCCGGGTATTCAACCTGTACTCGTAGGGCGCCGAGCGCTGCCCCTTGAGCATCTTTGCCGCACTGGCCTTGACAAACTCCCTGTCATCGGGGTGGACAAGGTCCGTGGCTTTCAGGCCCAGCAGTTCCCGCTCGCTCAGGCCCGCGTACTCCCGGAATTTCGGGTTCCCGAACCGGATGTACCCGTCCTGGACGACGTAAACCCCGACCGGGGAGCTGTTGGCCAGGACTTCATACAGGTCCTCCACCTGCCGGCGGGAAGTTATGTCGCGGCTCACGCTGACAATTCCGGCAATCTGCCCGGTGGTGTTGTAAATGGGGGTGTTGATAGTGTCGATGATAAGTCTTTTCCCGTTATGATCAATTTCGTGCTCGAAACGCGAGACCATGCGGGAGCGCAGCACCTGCTTGTCCGACTGGACGAGGGCTTCCGCCATCTCGGGCTTGAAGATTTCATAACATGTCTTCCCGATGACATCTTCCTGCTCCAGGCCCATGATGTCCTCGAAGGCCCGGTTGACCAGGAGGAAACGGCCGCCCGTGTCCTTGAAAGAGATCATATCGGGGACAGACTGGATAAGGCCGAAGAACCTGACATTGACGTCCTGCAACTGGCGTTCGGTATTCTCCCTGTCCTGGACATGCCTCTCGAGCAGCTCCGCCCGCTCGCGGATCAGGTTCAGGTTCTCCCGGACCTCATGGTTGAGCCGGCTGTTTTCTATGGCAAAGCATATTTCCTCAAGCATCAGGCGCAGTATGTCTTCGTCCTCGCTCCGGAATTCCCTGTCCGGCGGGGCGGCCAGGTTTACCACCGCGAGGAGCTTGCCGTGCACCGTTACCGGAATGCTCATGAAAGACGGGGTGCTGTAATAAAACGCCTTCTGGTTCGATCCCAGGCCGGATTTCATGTAGTCGTAAATGCTGCTGCTCTCGGACTCGCTTGCGCTCTCCGGGTTTTCCCCCTGCCCGTCTCCGTCTCTCTGGAACTGGTGGACTTTAAGGCTGCCCGCGCCTTCTTCGGTCAGGATGGACCCGTGCGCGGCCCCCGTCACAAGGATTGCCTTCTCCAGGAAAATGTTCAGCATCTCCATGGGGTTGTCCCTGTTGCGGACGACGGCCATCATTTCCTTGAGCGTGTTGAGCTCGAACGATTTGCGGTCCAGGTCTATTCCCGTATTGTTGATTTTCCTGACCAGCTTGTTGAATGAGGTCGCGATCTCCATCATTTCGGCGGTGATATTTTCCTCTGTGTCCAGGAGGCTCCCGTCTTCAGACGAGCGCTTGATGACCTTTGCAGTCATATCGAAATGATGGAAAGTCTTTCGCAGCAGCACAATCCCGATGCCGATCAGGATCAATACGGAAATGACGATCAGGATTTGCGAGTGGTTCAGGACAAAATCGTTCTGGTAAAAAACGTAAAAAACCACCAGCAGGGGAATCACAAAAGCCAGGAGCTCGATTATTTTCAAACGGTACGCAAGGTTCCGGCCCTCGAATGCTTCAGGACTCATGATGTGCTTCTTTCTCGGAAGAAAAGGTTAATTTTGTTCCGGACATGTTAAGGATGAATTTGCCGGGCATGTTCCTCTCTATTTCGGCAACCGTGCCCCGTCCCGTGCAGTGGGTTGGAATTATGTAATCCGGGTTGATTTCCTTCAGGTCGTTGATCGTGGGGGCGACTGCGTCTGCAAAAGCCGGTCCCGCCAGGTGGAACCCGCCCATGATGGCGTGCACCTTTTCCATGTTTGTCAGTTTCCGGGCATAGCGGACCGTGTTGACGATTCCCGAATGGGCGCACCCGGAAAGAATTATAAGACCTTTTCCTGAAACATTCATGACGAGCGCGCTGTCGTCTTCTATGGCGTCCGGGCTCTCCTTTCCCTCCTTCTCGAAAAACGCGAACGGCATGCCTTTTTCGTAACCGGTCTCCTTTTCGATCTGGCCCAGAAAAATTGCATCCCCGTCCAGAAGTTCAAGCGGGGCAGTCGACTCCACGACCTCCAGCCCAAGCTCCTCGAGGTATTTTTTTGTCAGCCGGGGGAAATGGGCCTTCTGGGAGCCGAACCTGACGTAACGCTGCGGTTTGAAGACGCCTGGATGGAGGACAATCCGGAGGCGCTGCCTGTCGATAATTTTGAGGAGTTCCCCGAGCCCGCCGAAATGGTCCGAATGGCCGTGCGACAGCACAAGCAGATCAACGTCAGCCAGGCCGGCATTGAGCGCCCGGGCATTATAGGCCGCGCCGATGCGTGAAAAGCCGAAATCGAACAGGATATGCCTGGTGCGTCCCGACCGCGTAATCCCGACAAGGGCGGAAAAACCGTGTTCCGCCAGGATGGAATTGCCGATCTCCCCGCCGATGAGGTACCTGGCCCGGGAGACGACGTCGGAATTGTCAACGGCCGTGATTTCGATATAATTGTCCTGCAAGGTCAGGATCTCTATCCGGTCAGCTGCATTTATATTCACATCAGGTCCTTCTGCTCAATTTAGGCCAAAAAATCTACATGAAATGTGCTTTCATTGTCAAAATGTTTGTTCCCGTTTGGCCAAAAATGATTTTCCATGTTTAGTTGTTCGAATTTAATGTCGAATTTATTTGGTAACCATGTTATTTGAGGCAGTCGGAGGGGGGGAAATGAAAGTCCTTTTAGCTGGTTATAATCTGGATGCCGATCTGATCTCCGAACTCGGGAAAAACATGCCCGACGGCCGGGAACTGACTCCCGAAACCGTTTCCGCAGCTTACGCCAGGATAAGCCGCAACCCGCTGCCCGTAAACGAGCTGAGGAAGATTTCCCGGGGGGAGGTGGCCTCCGCGAGGCAGTCCAACACGCGGATCGTCTTCGATATGGGCCACAGTTCGATAGCGGAGCATGCCGTATTCAATGTCGACGCGCTCGGGGTGTCGCGCCTCATTGTCGAGGAGATCGAAAAATTCCGCCTTTGCTCCTACACCGAAAAATCGCAGCGGTACGTCCTGCTGAAAGACGATTTCGTGGTCCCCGAAGAGGTGAGGGCCGCAGGCCTGCAGGACCCCTTCGTGGAAACCGTCAGGGAGCAGAACCAGTTTTACCACGTCCTTTACGAGGCCCTGAGACCCTGCGTATTCGAAAAACATCCTGACCTCGCAGCCGACCCGTCCAACCGTGTATACCTGGAAAACCTTGCCAAGGAAGACGCGCGCTATGTCCTGTCGCTGGCGACCCAGACACAACTCGGCATGACTCTCAACGCGCGGAACCTGGAGCTGATGCTGCGCCGTTTCTCGGCGCATCCTCTCGAAGAGGCCCGCCGGTTCGGATCGCAGCTCTATGCGGCCTGCTTCGGGACCGCCCCTTCTCTCGTCCGTTACACGGAAGCCACCGAGTTCGACCGCGGCACGCGCGATGAATTGAAAGACCGGACCCGGGAGCTGTTCGCGAAATGGGGAAAAAAGAAATGGGAGGAGAAAAAGCCAAGGATAATGGCGAAGCGCGGCCATGTCAGCCTGATCTGGGCCACTCCGGACGCCGACCGGAAACTCGTGGCGGCGCTGCTGCATTCCTCCTCGGGCCATCCTATGGACAAGTGTATTGCCGTGGCCGATCTCATGGACGACAGGGAAATGGAAGAGACCATCGCCGCATCGCTCAAAAGAATGCAGTCCTTCGATGCCCCCATCAGGGAATTCGAACAGGTCGGCCTCCTTTATGAGCTGATCGTCAGCGCCAGCTGCTTTGCCCAGTTGAAAAGGCACAGGATGGCGACTATCACGACGCAGGAGTACGACCCCGCCCTGGGGATCACGATCCCGCCCGCGATCAGGGAGGCCGGCATGGAAGAGCGCTTCCGGAAAGTCCTTTTCCGCACCGAAGAACTGTATCAGCAACTGGAAAGGGAGGCCCCCGGCGCCGGGACGTACGTCCTGACCAACGCCCATCAAAAAAGGGTATTGATGAAGGTCAACGCCAGGGAAATGTACCATGTCGCCCGGCTCAGGCTGGACCGCCATGCCCAGTGGGACATCAGGGACACGGTCGAAAAAATGGTCAGCCTCGGCCGCCGGGCCATGCCGTTCACCTTGATGCTTGCCGCCGGAAAGGACGGCTTCGCCGCGCTCAGGAAGAGCTGTTTCGAGGAAGGCGAGCCCGGCAAATGATCCCGGTGAGTATCTGGCTTCTCCTCGTCCTTGCCGCCCTGGTTATCAGCTCGTCCCT
The DNA here is from genome assembly GCA_039680225.1 of Syntrophaceae bacterium. Lineage (GTDB taxonomy): Bacteria > Desulfobacterota > Syntrophia > Syntrophales > UBA4778 > JBDKTK01. The sequence goes on along the minus strand of JBDKTK010000178.1, from coordinate 48,657 downwards.
TCGCTTTACCCTGAGCAGGCTCAATACCGGCAACCTGAAAAAGCACGGCAAGGAAATCCCGCCGGAATTCCAGGGCGAGATAGATCAGGAGACGCTTTCGCGCATAACCGACTACACCCTGGAGTCGTCCAGGTTCGGTAATATTGAAAGCCTTTTTGACGATGCGTTGCTGATCGCGGTCATCCTGCTCGGCTTCATCCCCTGGCTCGCGGCAGAATTTGATTCGCGGTTCGGCTTCGTTACGGCCGGACTGGCTTTTTTCGGGTCCCTGTTCCTCCTGAGCTGGGTTATCGGTCTGCCGTTCAGCCTTTACAGCACTTTCGTGATCGAAAAAAAATACGGGTTCAGCACGATAACCTTCCGCATGTGGCTCGCGGATTTGCTTAAGGGTGCGGCCATATCCATCGTCCTTATGGGCGCCCTGCTGGCCATTTTCCTGTGGCTGCTTGATTCGACGCCCCTGTGGTGGTTCTGGGCCTGGCTCGTTTTTTCCGGTTTTCAGCTCCTGATGCTCTGGCTTTATCCGGTCCTCATCGCTCCCCTGTTCAACAGGTTTGAACCGGTCGCGGACGAGGAGCTGAAACAAGGCATAATCGAGATGATGGAAAGGAGGGGCCTCAAGGTCCAGGGTATCTTCCAGATCGACGCCGGAAAGCGCAGCCGCCATACGAACGCCTATTTTACAGGGATCGGGAAAACAAAGAGGATCGTCCTCTATGATACGCTGCTCCAGTCCCATCCCCGCGGGGAGATCCTGGCGGTGCTCGCCCACGAGCTGGGCCACTGGACCCGCAAGCACGTCCTCAAGCAGTTCGCTTTGATGGAAATAGTGTCTTTGCTGGTGCTGTCCGTCTCCGCCTGCCTGATCCGCAGTGAACAGTTTTACTCAATATTCGGTTTCACGCAGACGGTGGCCTTTGCCGGGCTGTTCTTTGTGGGCGTCGTCCTCAAGCCCCTGTCGTTATTTTTCACCCCGATCGGGGCAGCCATGTCCCGCAGGTTTGAAAGGCAGGCGGATTCGGACGCCTGCAGCCTGACCGGCAACCCTGCTGACCTTGCGGACGCCTTCAAGAGGCTTGCCAAGGACAACCTCGCCAACCTTCATCCTCATCCGCTGTTTGCCTGGTTTTATTACAGCCACCCCCCGCTCGTGGAGCGAATCAGAAATCTTAATGCGGATTGCAAAAAAGCCCCTTGATTTTAGAATGAGATTTTTGGATCATTCTGGAGGAACCAAGTCCTTTGTACAAGGAGCGGGTTTTAAACCCGCCCGGGTGCGCGGGTCACTACAGTCAGGCGGGCGGGTCTGAGACCCGCCCCTACGGTATGAAACACGATTTGGAACAGATAACATGCCCATTTACGAATTCTACTGCCAAAAATGCAATACGGTCTTCAGCTTCTTCTCCAAAACGGTGAACACCGAAAAGGTCCCGAAATGCCCGGCATGCAAAAGGATAAAGCTCCAGCGCCGGATGTCGCTCTTTGCCAGGGGTTCGGGAAGAAGGGATGAGCCCGGCTCTGAAGACTCGCCCCGCATTGACGAGGCGAGATTGGAAAGCGCCATGGCGGCCATAGCCGACGAGGCGGGCGGTATAGACGAAGAAAACCCCCGGCAGGCGGCCCGGCTCATGAGGAAACTCACCGACGCCGCGGGAGTCAGCCTCGGCCCCCGCATGGAAGAGGCAATCCGGCGGATGGAGAAAGGCGAAGACCCGAACAAAATCGAGGAGGAAATGGGCGACCTGCTGGAGAGCGAGGAGCCGTTCGCCATTGAGGAAAGCAAGGGGAAAAAGCGTTCCCGCTCCCGGAGCGCGCCCTTTTTTGACAGCAAACTTTACGATCTATGAGAATTTGGACTTTTAGAATTGGTTCAGGGGCGACCGGCTGGCCGCCCTTTTAATTTGAACAGTCTGTCAAATCCCCAGCAGCTCTTCGGGCGTATCGATCAGAAAATCCGGCCCGGCCAGGGCGAGTCTCTCCCGCGGGTGCCAGCCCCAGGTGACGGCGACGGATTTGACTCCCGCGTTTTTTGCTTCCTTCACGTCCCCCGCGGTGTCGCAGATGTAATAAGTGTTCTCCCTGTCGGTCCCGAACTCTTCGACGGCGTGGATGATCTTGTCTTCCTTGCTGAACATGAATTCGTAGCCCAGGACATTCTCGAAGAAGTGGTCCAGGTCGTAAACGGCGAGCATTATCTTGATCGCGAATTTCGAGTTGGAGGAGATGATGAACAGGCCGTTGCCGTTACCGGCCATGAGCTTTTCCAGGACGGGCGGCAGGAGGAGGTTCGGCTGGACCTTCGAGTAATCAAGGTCGGGGGCGATCTCCGCCGAGGCCGAGGTGAACGCGTCGAGATCGATATTTCTTTCGGCCATCGCCTCGTAAAAGTTGTTGTCGAAGAGCGACAGGAATTCCTCCCGGTCGCGCAGGGGCGGGGCACCCACCTTTTTCAGGCAGTAGCTGACCGCCTGCTCGTAAAGTTCCAGGGAGTCCACGACGACCCCGTCGAAATCGAAGAGAAAGAGCTTTTTATATCTTGAAGACATGGATCATTTATCCGAGAGCTTTTTCAGGGAGCGGGAGAAGGGTTTCTTCGCGACGCCCCGGTCTGTGATTATGGCTGTTATGTACCGGTTGGGGGTCACGTCGAAAGCGGGGTTGAAGACGCCCACGCCGGCCGGGGCGGTCCTCGCCTTGTTCAGTCCGGTCACTTCCTCGTCCGGCCTCATTTCAATGGGGATATCTTTGCCCGACCGCAGGCTGAGGTCAATCGTGGAAAACGGCGCCGCTATGTAAAAGGGAACCTTGTTCTCTTTGGCCAGCACGGCGAGCGAGTATGTCCCGATCTTGTTGGCCGCATCGCCGTTCGCGGCTATCCGGTCGGCGCCCACGAACACCGCCTTGACCCGGCCCTGGTTCATGAGGAAACCGGCCATGTTGTCCGTGATCAGTGTGGCGGGAATCTTCTCACGCATCAGCTCCCAGCAGGTGAGCCTCGCCCCCTGCAGGACGGGCCGTGTCTCGTCCGCGAAGACGTGGAACCTTTTGCCGGATTCCCACGCTGCCCTCAGCACTCCGAGCGCCGTGCCGTAGCCCGCGGTCGCGAGCGCACCGGCGTTGCAGTGGGTGAGGACGCCGGCGTTATCGGGGACGAACTTCTTCCCGAACTGCCCCATCCGACGGTTGGCCTCGATGTCTTCCTCGCCGATCCGGACCGCCTCTTCGACCAGCGCCCAGCGCAGGGCCGCCGGGTCGATTTCCCTATCTTCCAACAGCCCGGAAAAATGCTTTTTCATCCGCTCAATGGCCCAGAACAGGTTGCGGGCGGTCGGGCGGGTGCGCGAGAACTCTTTGCAGATGCGGTTGAAATCGGCCTTGAGCTGAGTTTTATTTTTGGCGGGGCTCTTCAGGGCGCCGAGCGCGATCCCCAGGGCTGCGGCAACGCCGATGGCCGGCGCTCCCCGGACCGTCAGGTCGCGGATGGCGCCGGCCACTTTCCGGTAGTCTTTGAAGGTCAGGACCTTTTCCGCGTGCGGCAGGGCCTTCTGATCGATCATCCGGACAGAGTCGTTTTCCCAGAAGACGGTGCGGATCATTCCCCGGCCAGCTTTTTCTTGAGCATTTCGTTGACCAGGTTCGGGTTGGCCTTCCCCTGGGTGGCCTTCATGACCTGGCCCACGAAGAACCCGAAGAGCTTGTCCTTGCCGGACCTGTACCGCGCCAGGTTGTCCGGGTTGGCGGCTATTACCTCGTCTATTGCCTTCTCCAGGGCGGCAGTGTCGGTTATCTGGACGAGACCTTTTTCCTTGATGATCCCGGCGGCGCGTTTGCCGCCGCGGTACATGTCCTCGAAGACTTCTTTGGCGATCATGCCGCTGATGGTGCCGTCCTCGATCAGGTTGATCATTTCGGAGAGCGCTTCCGGGGAGACGGGCGCATCCCTGATGTCGCGCTTCTCCTCATTGAGGAAGCGCAGGAAATCGCCCATGACCCAGTTGCTGGCGATCTTGGGCTTTTTTGTCAGCTGGACTGTCTTCTCGTAATAGTCGGCAAGCGCGCGGCTCGACGTGAGCACCCCGGCATCGTATGCGGGAATTCCGTACTCGTTCACGAAGCGCTCGCGTTTTTCCAGGGGCAGCTCGGGAAGCGACCTGCGGACGTCCTCGATCCAGGCCTCGTCAATTATGACGGGGACCAGGTCCGGGTCCGGGAAATAGCGGTAGTCGTGCGCCTCTTCCTTGCTGCGCATCGAGTTGGTCTGGCCGGCGGAATCGTCCCACAGGCGGGTCTCCTGCACGACCTCCTCGCCGCCTTCGATAACGTACTGCTGGCGCTTGATCTCGTATTCGAGGGCGCGCTGCACGTTGCGGAAGGAGTTCATATTCTTGAGCTCGGTCCGGGTGCCGAACTTTTCCTGGCCCCTGGGGCGGATCGAAACGTTGGCGTCGCACCGGAAGCTCCCTTCCTCCATGTTGCCGTCGCAGATCTCGAGGTAAACCAGGACTTCATGGAGCCGGCGCAGGTACGCGGCAGCCTCTTCCGGGCTGCGCATGTCGGGCTCGCTCACTATTTCGATAAGCGGCACGCCCGTGCGGTTCAGGTCCACGAAGCTCGACGGGGTGAACTCGTCGTGGATGAGCTTGCCCGCGTCTTCTTCCATGTGGATGCGGGTGATCCCGATCCTCTTCTTGCCCCCGTTGACCTCGATATCGACATAGCCGAACTCGGCCAGCGGATGCGCATATTGCGAGATCTGGTAGCCCTTGGGAAGGTCGGGGTAGAAATAGTTTTTCCGCGCGAACACGTCCTCCCGGTTGATCCGGCAATGCGTGGCAAGCGCCATCTTGATCGTGAACTCCACCACCTTCTTGTTCAGCACCGGCAGGACGCCCGGCATGCCGAGATCGATCTGGCAGGTGTGGCTGTTGGGAGCCGCCCCGAACCTGGTGGAGCAGGAGCAGAATATTTTTGAATCCGTCAAAAGCTGGGCATGGACTTCCAGCCCGATTACAACCTCGTATTCCATTAGAGATTTGGTCTCCTCTTCTCAAATTTTGCGTTTTTCTCATAAGCCGCCGCGGCCTGGATGAGCTTGCCTTCCTGGAAATGCCCGGCCTGGATCTGCAGGCCGATGGGCAGCCCGGACCTGGTGTAGCCGCAGGGCAGCGATATCCCCGGGATTCCCGCGAGGTTCGTCGATATTGTGAAGATGTCCGAAAGGTACATCTGCAGCGGATCGTCCGTTTTCTCGCCGATCCTGAACGCCGCGGTCGGCGTCGTGGGGGTGACGATCACGTCGCATTTCTCGAAGGCCTCGGCGAAGTCCTTCTTTATCAGGGCCCGCACCTGGGACGCCTTCTTGTAATAGGCGTCGTAGTAACCGGATGAAAGGGCGTAGGTGCCGATCATGATGCGCCGCTTCACCTCCGCGCCGAACCCTTCCGAGCGGGTCTTCTTGTACATGTCGAGCAGGTCGCGCGGGTCCTTTGCCCGGTAACCGTATTTCACCCCGTCGTAGCGGGCCAGGTTCGAGCTGGCCTCGGCGGGCGCGACGATGTAGTAAACGGCCAGGCAGTATTCGGTGTGGGGCAGCGAGATGGGTATCACCTTGGCTCCCATCGCCTCGAATTCGGAAATGGCCTTCCGGACCGCCTCCTCAACTTCGGGGTCGATGCCCTCGACGAAATACTCTTTCGGGATGCCTATTTTCCACCCTTCGATGGATTTGCCGACGAAGGACCGGTAATCGGGCACTTCCACGGGGACGGAGGTCGAGTCGTTGGAGTCATATCCGGAGATCTCGTTGAGCATGATGGCCGTGTCCTCGACGTCTTTCGAGAACGGGCCGATCTGGTCAAGCGAGGACGCAAAGGCGATAAGCCCGAAGCGCGAGACGCGCCCGTAGGTCGGCTTGAGTCCCACTATCCCGCACAGGGCCGCCGGCTGGCGGATGGAGCCGCCCGTGTCGGAACCCAGGGAAGCGATACATTCATCCGCCGCGACTGCCGCCGCGGAGCCGCCGCTGGATCCGCCGGGAATTCTCTCCAGGTCCCACGGGTTGCGGGTCACGCCGAAATACGATGTCTCCGTCGAGGAGCCCATGGCGAATTCGTCCATGTTGGCCTTGCCGACGAATACCGCCCCCGCTTCCTTGAGCTTTCTGATGATCGTCGCGTCATACGGCGGGACGAAATTGTACAGGATGTGCGAGCCGCAGGTGGTCCTGATCCCCTCGGTGCAGAGGATGTCCTTGATTGCCAGGGGTATCCCGGTGAGGGGGCCCGCCTTGCCCGCCTTGATCTTAATATCGGCCGCTTCGGCCTGCTTCATGGCGTTGTCTTTCAGCAGGGTGATATAGGAATGGACCCTGTCTTCAACGGCGGCGACGCGCTCGAAAACGGCGCTGGTCACCTCGGCGGATGTCGTTATTCCGTCGCGCAGGAGTTCCTGGAGCTCATGGATGGTAAGTTCGTTGAGTTTCATGGGCCCTCCTACTCGATGACCTTCGGCACGCGGAAGAAGGTGCCTTTCGCGTCCGGGGCGTTGGCCAGCGATTTTTCGGGACCCAGCGAAGGTTTCACCACGTCTTCGCGAAAAGCGTTGTTGAGCGAAATGGCGTGGGTCTCGGGAGTTACTCCAGTCGTGTCGACTTCATTGAGCTTGTCCATGTACAGCAGAATATCGTTGAGCTGGGAGGTGAACTTCCCCTTCTCCTGCTCAGAGAATTCAAGCCTGGCAAGGTGGGCGACATATTCCACTTGTTCTTTTGTTATCTTCAATATTTCCTCCGGTTAAATGAAAAGTAAAAAGTGAAATGTAAAAAGAGAGGCGGCCCGCCTTGATCTTTTCACTTTCACTTTTTTTATTATCCTTAACGGCCGGTTTTATAAGCGGCCGCTTTATTTAAGCGTCTTCCAGTATGGGCTTACCTGGTTTATGACGTTTCTGATCGTCGCATCGATGGCCGGGTTCGCCTCCATGGCCATCCGGATTATTTCGTCGCCGGGCACCCTGGTCTCCCCGCACATTTCATTGAGGACCATCTTGACGGACGACGTGAGCCCGCCGATATGGTACCCGCCCTCGAGGGTGACAGCAAATCTTCCCGAGCAGCATGCTTCCGCAATGTCCAGCAGGATGCGGGTCAGGCAGGCAAACCCCTTGGGGGTCACCTTCATCCCGCCGAGCGGGTCCTGGAAGTAAATGTCAAAACCGGCGGAAAGCAGCACCAGCTCAGGCTTGAACTCAAGGGCCACCGGCCTGAGTATCTCCAGGAAAACCTTCACGAACTCATTGTCGCCGGGCCCCGTCCGCAGCGGGACGTTTACTGTATAACCCGCGCCCTTGCCCCTGCCGGTCTCCTGGAGGCTGCCGGTCCCCGGGTAGTACGGGTACTGATGGGTTGAAAAATATATCACGCGCGGGTCGTCATAGAAAGAATGCTGGGTGCCGTTGCCGTGGTGCAGGTCCCAGTCGACGATCAGGACCCGTTCCATGTTGAACTTCCTGATGGCGTGCATGGCGCCGATTGCCACGTTGTTGAAAAGGCAGAACCCGGCAGCCCTGTCCGCCTCGGCATGGTGGCCGGGGGGCCTGATAAACGAAAAAGAATTGCCTGCCTTGCCTTCAACTACCGCATCTAGCGCGTTGCACAACCCGCCGACCGCAAGCCGGGCGGTATCGTATGATTCAGGGGAAGTCTCGGTATCGGGATCGAGATAGCAATGGGGCGAGCCCGCCGTATTTTCCACCGTCCTTACATAAGAGGGCGTGTGGATCATCTCGATCTCGCTTTTTTCGGCGAAACGCGGCTCAATGATGGGGAATTTGCCCTTCATGTCGGGCCCTTCCAGCATTTTATAGATGGATTCGAGCCGCTTGGGCGATTCGGGGTGGAAAGAGCTCGTCTCGTGGTTAAGGTACCTGTAGTCCTTGACTATGGCAGTCGACACCTTTTCTCTCCCTGAACCTGACTTTTTACCCTGCCTTTTTTACTCTGGAAAATTGAATTTTTCTATCATACAATTACCTGAAAAGCAAAGCTTTTAGCCGAATTAGGCCATTCATTAAAAGATTTGACAATCACCTAAAACGGTATATATTGCCCGGCACGTCTGACAAGGTTCGGGCCTGAATCCGGCTTTGCAACAGGAGGAAAGTTGTTCAACATTGGCATGCCCGAAATAATAGTGATCCTCATCGTGGCAATCCTTGTCATCGGCCCCAAAAGGCTGCCCGAAGTTGCCCAGGCCCTGGGCAAGGGGCTTACCGAATTCAAGCGCGCCATGAATAACGTCAAGGAAGAGCTGAAGATCGACGAGGTCCGCAATGACGTCAATGAAATGAAAGACTCCCTGCTTTTCAAGAACAGTTACCTCGACGAGGAAAAAGAGGCAAAAGAAGAGAAGAAGGGGCCAAAATTCGAAATAGTTGACAAAGAAGGCGAAAAAACCGCCGGAGACAGCCATTCAACTGATCAGCCATCCCCAAAATCCGATACCGGAAAGTGACCGGACCGGGAATTCGTAATGACGGACAATAGCGCCGAAACAAAAATGCCCATAACTTCCCACCTGGAGGAACTCCGCAAGAGGCTCGTGCGGAGCCTCGTTGCAATCGGCATCGGGATGGGCATCTGCTATAATTTCAAAGAGCAGCTCTTCAACATCCTGACATACCCGCTGTCCGAAGCCCTGCCGAAAAACAGCTACATGATTTACACGAGCCTCCCGGAGGCCTTTTTCAATTACCTGAAGATATCGTTTTTCGCCGGGCTGATGCTGGTGAGCCCCTACGTGCTCTACCAGATCTGGAAATTTGTTTCCCCCGGGCTTTACCAGTCGGAAAAAAAATATGTTTTGCCTTTTGTGATCGTGGCGACCCTCCTCTTCGCGGGCGGCGTCTCCTTCTGTTATTTTCTCGTTCTGCCCCCGGCCTTCAAGTTCTTCACCGACTTCTCGACGGATTTTTTAAAGCCGATGCTCTCCCTGAGGGAATATCTCTCCCTGGCGTTGAAGCTCCTCCTCGTATTCGGCATCATGTTTGAGATTCCCGTTTTCCTTTTTTTCCTGGCCAAACTCGGTGTTATCACCCCGGCATTTCTTGCCAAACAAAGGAAATATGCCATCCTGATAATCTTTATCGCCGCCGCCGTCCTCACGCCCACCCCGGACGCTTTCACGCAGATTTTAATGGCTATTCCGATGATTGTGCTTTATGAGGTCAGTATCATAGTGATCCGCGTGGGGATCAGGAAGCCAAAGGCGCAAGCGTCTTCCCCCGTGGATGACGCAGGAGCAGATCAGGAGTAGGACAGCAGTTCAATGCTGAAGCGTATTTCGAAGAAAGCCAGAAGAAGCCTTATATTCAAAAGAATATTCCTTTCGATTCTTGTCCTGTTTCCGTTCGTGATCGGCGCTTTGGGAATATATATTTACATTATCGTCCGGGAACTGCCGGACGTCCATTCCCTGAAGGACTATCGCCCGAGCATAACCACGAGGATTTACGGGGACGGCAACCAGCTGATCGACGAGTTCTACATCGAGGACCGGCGGCTGATCGCAATCGCGAAGCTTCCCAAAAATGTCGTGAACGCGTTTGTTGCCGCCGAGGATTCCCGGTTTTTCCAGCATAAAGGGATCGATTTCATCGGGATCATGCGCGCCTTCCTGAAAAACCTGGAGCACGGCGCGATCGTCCAGGGCGGCAGCACCATCACGCAACAGGTCGCCAAATCTTTTTACCTGTCTTCCGAAAGGACGATGGGCAGAAAGATCAGGGAAGTCGTCCTTGCCTACCGGATTAACACGAACCTGAAGAAATACGAGATCCTCAACCTGTACCTCAACCAGATTTACCTGGGTCACGGGGCATACGGGATCGAGGCCGCCTCGCAATGCTACTTCGGCAAGAGCGCCGCCGCCCTGAACCTGTCGGAAGCGGCTATGCTGGCCGGCCTTCCCAAGGCGCCCAGCCGCTATTCGCCCTTCGTCAGCCTGGAGCGGGCCGTTCAGAGGCAGTCATATGTCCTTACCCGCATGGTCGAGGATGGGTATATAACAGAAAAGGAGAAGGACGCGGCTTCCCAGGCCCATATCAGGCTCAATAATGGCGGGCCCCGGGGCAAGATCGCCCCCTATTTTACGGAAAATGTGCGCCGCTATATCCTCGCCAACTACGGAAGCGACGTCCTCTACAAGGAGGGCCTGGAAGTCTATACGACCCTTAACGCCGATATGCAGAGGGCTGCTAATGTCGCGGTCGAAAGGGGATTGCGCGAATTCGAATCGAGGTCCGGGTACAGGGCGACCCTCAAGCGGATTCCGAAAAACAAGTTCGATGCCTATCTGAAGGAATTGGATGCGAACCTGGAGGGCCGCTTTGAAAAAGGCCAGGTGACCCGGGCCCTCGTCGAGGAAATAAATTCCGCATCCGATCGGGCTTTCCTCAGGCTGGGCACGAATTACAGGGCCATGGCGGATATCGAGGACATTCCCGAGGGCCGGGATGCCCCGCAGGACGAGTCCGCCAAGACCAAGGCTTCTTCGATTCCGGTCCGGGTGGGCGATGTGGTGGATGTAAAAATACTGGAACTCAACACGCCGTTCGAGGCCAGGTACAAGGTGACAATCCTGCCCCGCAACGTGGTGCAGGCCGCGCTCCTGTGCATGGACGTCAGGACCGGCGAAATCAAGGCCATGGTGGGCGGTCGCGATTTCAAGAGCAGCGAGTTCAACCGGGCAACGCAGGCCAAACGCCAGCCGGGGTCGTCATTCAAACCGCTGATATACACGGCCGCCTTCGACAAGGGCCTCACGGCGGCGACTGTCATGGTCGACGAGCCGATATCTTTCCCGGACCCGGTGCGGGGCCAATGGAACCCGCGCAATTCGGACCGCGAATTCCACGGCCCGATGAGCCTGAGGTCGGCCCTGGTCCATTCCCGCAATATCATCACGATTAAAGTCCTGCAGCAGATCGGCGTCGATTACGCCGCGGATTATGCTGCCAACATGGGCATCGCCTCTCCGTTGACCAAGAACCTGTCAATGGCCCTGGGGACCTCGGTAGTTACCGTCCAGGAGATGGTCCGCGCCTTTGGGGTGCTTGCCAACGGGGGCAAGAGAGTCGAACCGTATTTCATCAAGAAAATAGTCGATCGCACGGGAAATGTCTTCGAACATTATGAGCCCAAAGAGGAACAGGTAATCGACCCCAAGATCGCATATCTTACGACCTCAATCCTCCAGGACGCCGTTCAGCGCGGGACGGGCACGAGGGCCAGGATAGCGGGAAGGCCCGTGGCCGGCAAGACAGGGACGACCGATGACCAGAAAGATGCCTGGTTTGTGGGCTATACGCCCTCGCTGGTAACCGGGGTCTGGGTGGGGTTTGACGATGGAAAGCCGCTCGGCCGCGGAGAGATGGGCGGTGTTGCGGCAGCGCCGATCTGGGCATATTTCATGGAAAAGGCCACTGCCGGGAAACCGGTGGAGCAGTTTGAAATGCCGTCCGGGATAATGTCGGTCCGCGTAGACCCCCGGACAGGCCAGCCGGCCGGGCTTTTCTCGGATGGCGTGAACGAAATCTTCATGGACCGCAGCCAGGCAAATTCACCCAAAGCCCCCAACCAGGACTTCAGGGGCGGTTTTAAAAACGAACCTTGAGGCTGTTCAAAAACGCTCATCCCCGCCGGAGCCTGCCCTTGAAGTTTTTAATCGAGGGCCCGGACGGCGTCTGCTGCTTCGCGCTGCAAATCGTATCGCAGGATCTAAAGATATTTCCATATGTCCCTCGCGGTCCGGTTTTTTGCGCCTTGCAGCTAAGCATTTTTGGAAAAATTCGTGAAGAAACTCTAATTGATTGTATTTACAAAAATTCTTGACATACGTAAGACAACTTGTTAATAAGGCTTTTATGTATTCGACCATCATTAAACTGTTCATAGTTGCTGTAGTCGTAGTTGTAGAGCCCTGTTCAAGAGGGGCTGCGTGATGGTTTGATCGTCAAATGACACAATTAAAGACCGTTACCAGCCGAGATGGTAACGGTCTTTTTTTTTCCGGTGCAGTTTTTAAAAAGGGGAGAGCGGACTTGGCCCCCTCACCCCGGCCCTCTCCCGCAAGAGGAGGAGAGGGAGATCAAGGTGGAAAAAAATTATTATAAGCAGGAGGTGTTTCTCTTGAAGCTCAAAGGTTCGCAGATTCTTATCAGGCTGATCAAAGAACATGGCGTCGATACGATATTCGGATACCCCGGAGGGGCTGTAATTGATATTTACGATGAATTCCACCAGACGGAAGGCTTGAAGCATATTCTCGTTCGCCATGAACAGGGCGCCGTTCATGCCGCGGACGGTTATGCCCGGGCATCCGGAAAAGTGGGAGTTGCCCTTGTGACTTCCGGCCCCGGGGCCTCCAACACCGTAACGGGAATCGCAAATGCCTACCTTGACTCCATACCGATTGTCGTCTTCACAGGCCAGGTGCCTACCTCGCTTATCGGGACAGACGCTTTCCAGGAAGTCGATATTATCGGCATTACCCGCCCCTGCACGAAACATAATTTCCTGATTAAAAAAATCGAAGACCTTGCCAGGACGATCCGGGATGCCTTTTATATAGCTGCTTCCGGCCGGCCCGGCCCCGTCCTCGTAGACCTGCCGAAGGACGTGATGCAGGCAGTGACCGAGTATGAACCCGCTCCGCCCCGGCCGATCGAAAACGGCCCTGCCAAGCCGGCTTCTAAAAAGGCCTTCTATGTACTGGACCTGATCAACGAGGCAAAACGCCCTCTGATATTTATCGGCGGCGGAGTCATCCTGGGCAAGGCTTCGGCGGAACTGCGGGAAATGGCGAAAAGAACCCAGATACCGGTTACTTCTACACTGATGGGGCTTGGGGCGTTTCCCGGGACAGACCCCTTGTGGCTCGGAATGCTGGGCATGCACGGGACTTATTACGCCAACATGGCGGTCAGCAATTGCGACCTCATGATCGCAATCGGGGTCAGGTTTGACGACCGGGTCACCGGCAAAATAGACACCTTTGCGAAAAAAGCCAAAATCGTCCATGTGGACATCGACCCGTCCTCGATCAACAAGAACGTTATCATCGACGTCCCGATTGTCAGCGACTGCAAAAGCGCCCTGCAGTCGTTCAACCAGCTGCTTTCCGAACAGAAATACACCGTGGATGCCCAATCCAGGAAAGAGTGGCTCGGCCAGATAGAAGAGTGGAAACAATCAACCCCGCTTACCTATTGCCAGAGCGATGAAATAATCAAGCCGCAATTTGTCATCGAAACGCTCTATAACCTGACGAAGGACAAGAAGGCGATCATCACGACGGAAGTCGGGCAGAACCAGATGTGGGCGGCCCAGTTTTACAAGTATGACGAACCCAACACTTTCCTGACTTCGGGCGGCCTGGGCACCATGGGATACGGTTTCCCCGCCGCAATCGGGGCCCAGCTTGCCTGTCCGGACAGGCTGGTGGTCGATATCGCCGGCGACGGCAGCATCCAGATGAACATCCAGGAACTGGCGACGGCCTGGCAGTATAAGGTCCCGGTAAAGGTAATGATCCTGAACAACGGGTACCTGGGGATGGTCCGCCAATGGCAGCAGCTGTTCTACGATAAGCGCTATTCCCACACCGACATGACTTTCGCTCCCGATTTCGTCAAGGTTGCCGAGGCATACGGGATACTGGGGCTGAGGGCAACCAAACCATCCGAAGTTGAAGCCGTGATCAAAAGGGCCATGGAGCATGAGGGCCCGGTCATAATGGATTTCAAGGTTGCCAAAGAGGAATGCGTCTACCCCATGGTGAGGCCGGGTGCAGCAATCCACGATATGACGCTCGGCGGGCGGGAAATGGTCAATTAACAAATTAAATACGGGGAGCGCCTGTCCGCTCCCCGTTTATTTTTAACCAAAGAGTCCTTTTTTTGTACGAGGGGTCTGCGGAAACGAAAACTCATTTTGCGAGGTGTTCTTTATGGATAAGAAGGAATGGATCATATCGTTGCTGGTCAACAACAAGCCCGACGTTCTGGCAAGGGTTGCCGGGGTGCTGGGGGGCCGCGGTTACAATATTGAAACGCTGTGCGTGGACGCCACAATGGACCCGGCCGTTTCAAAAATAATCCTGACGACCATAGCCGATAAAAACACTCTGACGAAAATAGAAAAGCAGCTCATCAAACTGATTGACGTAAACAGCGTGACTGAGATAACTCAGACCGAATCGGTGATGCGGGAGATGATGCTGGTCAGGATGAGGCTCACGGACAAGAACAAGGCCGACATAGCCCTCATCATCGACACTTTCCGGGGCAGGGTCGTCACCATGAACGGCGACCACTGCGTAATCGAAATCACCGGGGTAAAGGACGATATAGAAAAGGCAATCCGGAGCCTTAAGCCACTCGGCGTGGATGATATGGCCAGGACCGGCGTAGTAGCGCTTGAAAGAAAAAAATAGCTTTAGTTTAAATAAAATATAAGGAGCGGAAAATGTCCAAGATCAACATCGGCGGAGTTATGGAGGAAGTCGTCACATCAGAGGAGTTTACCCTGGAAAAGGCCAGGCAGGTCCTCAAGGATGAGACGGTGGCTGTTATCGGGTATGGCGTGCAGGGGCGCGGCCAGGCCCTCAACATGCGCGACAACGGCATCAAAGTCATCGTCGGCGAAGGCGAGTTCAACTGGCAAAAGGCCATCGATGAGGGCTTTGTCCCCGGCCAGACCCTTTTCCCTCTGCTCGAGGCCGCGAAAAGGGGAACGATAATCCAATACCTTCTTTCCGATGCCCAGCAGAAGTCCATGTGGCCCGAACTGAAGCCCTTCCTCACCAAAGGCAAGGCCCTCTATTTTTCCCACGGTTTCTCAATAGTTTACAAGGAGCAGACCGGGGTCATCCCGCCCGCCGACATTGACGTTATCATGGTAGCCCCCAAGGGCGCCGGGCGAACCGTCCGCGACAACTTCCTGGCCGGCAGCGGCATCAATTCCAGCTACGCCGTGTTCCAGGACTCTACGGGAAGGGCCATGGACCGGACCCTGGCCGCCGGAGTGGGCATCGGATCGGGATACCTGTTCCCGACAACTTTCGAGCAGGAAGTCTATTCCGATCTTACCGGCGAGCGCGGCGTCCTGATGGGCTGCCTCGCAGGCATTCTCGAAGCCCAGTACAACGAACTGCGCAAACGCGGCCACAGCCCGAGCGAAGCCTTCAATGAGACAGTGGAGGAACTTACCCAGAGCCTGATGCCGCTCGTCGCCCAGAACGGCATGGACTGGATGTATGCCAACTGCAGCACCACGGCCCAGAGGGGCGCGCTCGACTGGAAGGACAAATTCCGCGACGCGGTAGCGCCGGTGTTCACAGAATTATACGACAGGGTTAAGACCGGCAAGGAGACCGCGATTGTGCTGGAGGTCAACAGCGCGCCGGATTACCGGGAACGCCTGCAGAAGGAACTCGATACGATGCGCAACAGCGAGATGTGGCAGGCCGGTGCAGTAGTGCGATCGTTAAGGCCGGAGCGCAGAAAGAAAGCCTAGCCGATAATCGGGATAAATGGTCCTGCGATGCTCAAAATACATCACAGGGCCATTTTTCAATTCATAAGATCAACAAGAAGAAAGGAAAACGGCATGCGCAGTGATCTGATGAAAAAAGGTCTGGAAAGGGCCCCCCACCGTTCCCTGTTCAAGGCGATGGGATACACGGACGAGGAAATCTCCCGTCCCATGATTGGAGTCGTCAATTCGGCCAACGAGATTATTCCCGGCCACATCCACCTTGATATAATAACCGAGGACGTGAAAGCGGGTATCAGGATGGCAGGCGGGACGCCGGTTGAATTCCCCGCCATCGGCGTCTGCGACGGCATAGCCATGGGCCATGAGGGGATGAAATTCTCTCTGGCCAGCCGGGAACTGATCGCCGACTCGGTTGAAGTGATGGCGATGGCCCACCCGTTCGACGCCCTGGTCTTCATTCCCAATTGCGACAAGATAATCCCCGGGATGCTCATGGCGGCCATGCGGCTCAACATACCTTCCATTTTCATCAGCGGAGGGCCGATGCTGGCGGGAAACCTGGAAGGGAAGACAGTCGACCTGATCTCTGTTTTCCAGGGGGTCGGCCAGGTCAAGTCCAAGCGCATGACCCTTGAGGAGCTTACCGCTCTTGAAGACTGCGCCTGCCCGGGCTGCGGCTCCTGCTCGGGGATGTACACCGCCAACTCCATGAACTGCGTTACGGAAGCGCTGGGCATGGGCCTGCCGGGCAACGGCACCGTGCTTGCGGTCAATGCGGCCCGCCGCCGTCTGGCCAAGGATACGGGCATGAAGATAATGGAGCTTCTCAAAAAGAACATCCGTCCGCGCGATATAGCCACCCTTGACGCCTTCAAGAACGCGATAGCAGTGGATATGGCGCTCGGGTGCTCAACCAATACGGTGCTCCATATCCCCGCGATCGCCCATGAAGCGGGCCTGGAAATCGACCTTGACCTCTTCAATGCAATCAGCGCAAAGACGCCGAATATCTGCAAGCTGAGCCCTGCCGGCGCCCATCACATAGAAGACCTTGGAGCGGCTGGCGGCATCCAGGCGGTCATGAAACAGATCAGCTCCCTGGGAGTTATCAACCTCAAGGCCATGACGGCCACCGGCAAAAAAGTGGCGGACAATTTGAAATCCGCGCGGGTCCTCAACACCGATGTCATCCGGCCTCTCAAATCCCCCTACACGAAAGAAGGCGGGATAGCGGTAATCAGGGGGAACATCGCGCCGGAAGGCGGCGTCGTCAAACAGTCGGCGGTCGCCCCCGAGATGCAGGTGAACGAAGGCCGGGCGCGCGTCTTCGATTCCGAGGACAGCGCGATCAAGGCCATCCTGGGCGGCAGGATAAAACCGGGCGATATCGTGGTCATCCGCTACGAGGGCCCGAAGGGCGGCCCGGGAATGCGGGAAATGCTGGGTCCGACTTCGGCCATAGTCGGAATGGGGCTGGACAAGTCGGTAGCACTTTTGACGGACGGCAGGTTCAGCGGCGGAACGCAGGGCGCCGCGATCGGCCACATTTCCCCGGAAGCGGCTGAAGGCGGCCCGATCGGCCTGGTCAAGGAGGGCGACATTATCTCCATCAATATCCCCAAAAAGCAGCTTAATCTTAAAATCAGCGACGCCGAGCTGGAAAAGAGGAAAGCGGCGTTCAAGCCGAAAGCCCTTCCCCCCCGGACCGGCTACCTGGCCCGCTACGCGAGTCTGGTCACCTCGGCCAGCACGGGCGCGGTCCTGAAAAACGGCTGATGTAAACTTTTCCAAGCCCCCTTCGGTCACGGAGGGGGCTTTTTTTATGACCCTTCTTCCTGTAGTCACAATATTCAAGAAACTTTCGCCGGTTCTTATCCCTGAATTCTTTCAAAATAGCAGGTTTTCCTTCCATCCCGGTTTCGCTTGTCCGCAGTCCGGCGACAAACAGATTGGAAATAACAGCCGATATCGTTTTTAAAAAATCAAGCATAAATGCCCGGTTGAAAGGTATTCATAAAATTCCTTCCTGTTTTTTACTTTTTGCTTTACTAAACGACTTACATTGTATATAGGTAAATACCTCAAGAGAAAACGGATATAAAATTACAACAAAAATTCACAATAAGGAGAATGTTCAAGATGAAAAGACTGATGCTCATTTTGGTTGCGGTTGCTTTCTTTGCGGGTTGTGCTGCCGCTGAAAGATCGGAATTTTTCCAGCACGATACTATGTACAGGGATGGAGACCACCTTTGGTACAGCTGGCACAAGTACAAAACGACCGATAATAACGATATGAAGAAATCCCAGGCGGAGAACTGGTGGGGGGAAACTGTCCGGATTGATAAGAATCAGGTAGCGAGCAAATAATCTTATAGTCAAATCAAGGCGGCCGGCCTCCGAGGGGGTGCGGCCGCCTTTTCCGTTCAACCCCTCCCTTTGCAAAAAAACCCGTGCATAATTACAGCTTTGTCCTTTACTCCGCCCATCCCCTGTTATATAGCTACCATCCTGAAAGGATCAATCATGTTCGATACGGCCAAATTCTACCTGATGGAAAGCGCGGACGAGGAAACCAGGCTGGAGTGGAAAACAGATCCGGACCATGTGCGCAAGCAGGCAGGATGGTGCGGAATAAAGCCGGGAATGAGAGTGCTTGACGCCGGCTGCGGGACCGGCAAGACGACGGGCATTCTCTTCGACATGGTCCAGCCCGGGGGAAGCGCCCTGGGGATAGATTTTTCGGAAAGGAGAGTCGGCTACGCCCGGGAAAAATACGGCAGGCCGGGGCTTGATTTTCAGGTATGCGATCTGACGAAGCCCCTGGATAATATCGGGAAATTCGATTTTATCTGGGTCCGGTTCGTCCTGGAATATTTCCGGAAGGAAAGCAAGGATATTGCCGGGCAGTTGAGCGAATGCCTGAATCCGGGAGGCAGGCTGTGCCTTCTCGACCTTGATCATAACAGCCTGAACCATTACGGCATTGCGCCTCAGATGGAAGAGTACTTTTTCAAAGTTATGCACAAGATCTCGGAAGAGCAGAATTTTGACCCTTATTGCGGCCGCAAGCTTTACTCGTTCCTGTATGACCTGGGCCTTGCGGATATACGGGTGGATGTTGTCCCCCATCACCTGATCTATGGGGAAATACGCGATGTCGACGTGTACAATTGGATGAAAAAGATTGAAGTCTCAGCCGACAAAGTCAGACCTGCTTACAATGACTACCCGGGCGGTTTTGACGCTTTCATAAGCGAGTTCAAGAAGTTCTTTTTAGACCCCCGCCGTTTCACCTAAACGCCCCTGATAATCTGCACAGGCATCAAATCCTGATTACGGCTGTTGCATAACGCCCATCCCCCGCCTTTGCAGGGACGGCGTCAGCCCGCACCTTGCCTTTCAGTCGCTGTATCGCAGTACGCTTAGTAACGCTACAGGGCCCGGCAAACCACGTTGGTATCAATTGAAAGTATAATTGAAGTTGAAATTCTTTGTCTTGAACAGGTCTATGCAGGTGTCCACGACTTTTTCGTCGTACAGCTTCCCCTTGTTCCTGGCGATTTCCTCCAGCGCCTGATCAATGCCTTTGGAGGGCCGGTAAGGGCGGTGGGAAGCCATTGCCTCGACAACATCGGCGACGGCCAGGATCTTGGCCTCTTTCATGATAGCGTTGCCCGAAAGCTTGTCCGGGTATCCCGTTCCGTCAATCCTTTCGTGGTGCTGCTTGACAATCATCGCGACGGGGTAGGGGAATTCGATTGATTCGAGGATACTGTAGCCCACCTGGGCGTGGCTCTTGATCATCTCGAATTCTATCCTGGTGAGCTCGCCGGGCTTACTGAGGATTTCCGCGGGGATGTAGATCTTGCCGATATCGTGGATTACCGAGGCCATCCGGATGCCCTCGATCTCCTGCTCCGGTATCCCCATCTCCCTCGCTATGGCGCAGGCCAGGGCGGCCACTCTCTGCTGATGCCCGGATGTGTACGGGTCGCGGGTCTCGACTATGGTCGAGATTGCCTGGATTGTGCTCTCCATGGCCCTTTGGAGCTTTTCGAAGCTCACTTTCAGCTCCTGCTCCGCCCGGATCCTGTCTGTAATATCTTTCAGGGTGCCGACAACGCCGATAACCTGGCCTTCACTGTCAAGGTTGGGCGCGCCGCTCATCAGGAAAGTTTTCAAGGAACCGTCGTGGTGGATAAGTGTCCCGTGGATAGCCTGTACGGTCTCCTTTTTATCCCTGACCTGGGCAAAATTCTTTACAAAGAAGCTGACGTCGTCGCTGCTCGCGAAATCGATGAAATACCTGCCGATGCTTTCGCTTTCCGAATGGCCCAGGACCATTTCCCAGGCGGGGTTGACGTACGTCAAAGCGCCCCTTACATCCAGGGTATAGATAATATCGGGCGCATTTTCACTCAATGAACGGAAACGCTGCTCGCTTTCCTGAATCTTCTGGTAGGAAAGGGCGTTGTTGATGCTGATTGCGATTTGCGGGGCGATCCCCATCAACAGGCTGATGTCGCTATGGCTGAGCCGCCGTTTTGTCCGGATCGTGTCGACAAGCAGGACACCCATCGAATCTCCCTCATAGACAATGGGCACGCAGATGAAAGATTGCGCCCCGATTCTTTTTGCAAAGTCCAGGCTTCGCCGGGAGATGGTCTGTTCGATTTCCGCCATGTCGTTGATCAGGAACGGCGTCTGCTTCCGGAAGGATTCGACGATTACTCCCTTGGAATAGGGGTTGTCGAGGCGGAACTCGACCTTTCTCATGAAGGCTTCGAGTTCGTCGTTATAGCCGTAGCCCACAGTGTAGACCAGGCGCTTCCTTTCCTTGTCGGCCAGCATTATCATGCCCCGGTCGAAATCGAGCTTTGTGCTCAGGGACTCTGTAATGAATTTGAGCAGCTTCTCAATGACGAGGATCATCGAGGTTGCCTGCCCGATTTCCTTGACGACAAGCATCTCGTTGTACCTGATATTTATCTGCTCGAGGAGGAGCTCGGCCGCGACCCCATGGTTTTCGATATTGGTCCGGAGCTCTCTTTTCTCCAGGTATTCCGCATAGGCTGTAACGGAGGCAAACAACGTCGTCAGGAGAAGCGTCAGGTTAAGCCACAAATTCAGAGGCAGCAACGCCGATGCAGGGAGCATGGCGACCAGGAAGATGGAACTGAAATTACGGACCCTCCTCCAGAGCAGGGAAGGCGTTTTTTCCCAGGTTATTTTGTAGACGCATGAATCGCCCCCGTTGTGGAAACAGACAGGATGCTCGATTTTTGCGAGTTTCTTGGTGAAGGGCAGGGCCAGGGATTCGCAACTCCCCATCCGGTTCTCGCACTGGTAAGGCTTTTCATTCACGCCGGGGACCGGGGTGGAAATGATCTCGACTTTATTGGGGCCGAGTTTCCTTGTCTTCCATGTGCTGCCCCGCGTCATGTTTGAAGCGATCTTCCCCATCAGCGAATAGGCAGTCGCAGTTTGCATAAACCCGAGAGCGTACTGTTTGATAAGGCTTGACGCCTGGGACTGCGCAACAAACCTGCCGCATTCCCGGGCAAGGTCTTCCCGGCCCGTTATCCTCTTGAGGACTTCGTAAAAACGGTCCACCTGCTTCTGATTGAACCAGTGGCCTTCGTCCTCCAGCTCGTAAATGGTAATGCCCGCGTAATTCAGGGCGTACTCAATATTTGTGTCGGGGTGGTTTATCCGGATGTATTCGATGTACGTGGCCAGTATCCTGCTGCTGTACAGGGGCACGTCATCCATGTTTT
The DNA here is from genome assembly GCA_039680225.1 of Syntrophaceae bacterium. GTDB lineage: Bacteria > Desulfobacterota > Syntrophia > Syntrophales > UBA4778 > JBDKTK01. The sequence goes on along the minus strand of JBDKTK010000178.1, from coordinate 27,321 downwards.
TTTCGGACTCGCTTCTCTCGAGAAGCAGTGCGGGTTCGCTCATTTAAAAGTTGACCCCGAATTTCTGCTGCATGTGCTGCAGGTAGTCGTTGGCGTATTGCAGGTTCAAGATCCAGAGATAGTATTCTTTTTCGTAGGGCACGTTTTTTTCTTTTGCATAGTCGACAGGATAAATCATGACGGGGATATTATCGATCTTGTAGCCGCCCGTGAAGTTCTCGATTGCGCGGGAAAGGATGTCCCACGTCAGGCCCTTCCGGTCTATCACCGTGACAGTAATGGAGTTGAGCAGTTCGGAGAGATTGATCCCGAGGTCCGATTGATTGACGATGAAAATCGCCTTCAGCTCCCTGTCGCGAAGCAGCGAATACACCCGCCAGTTCCTGAAAAAGCCCAGCCTGGCGAACAGCCTGCCCAGGTTTTCGTCGTCGCTCCGCTTTGGCCGCATTCCGAATGCATCGATAAGCAGGCCCCCCGAATTGCTTTTATAGAATAGATCGAATTCCCAGATCTCCAGGGGGGACGCTTCCTTCAATACCCATCCCTCCGGAAGGATCGGCGATGGGCCGCCTGTCGGGAAGGGCAGATATGCGTAAAGGTCCAGGGAGCAGCCCCTCTGATTTCCCAGCGTCCTGGAAAAATCGCCGAACATCATATCCGGGAACCGGTTATCGGGCCGGAAATAACACAAGACATAATCCATTTTTGCCGAAGGCAGCAGGTAAACGCCGTTTATATAATTCATGATCTGTTTTAAAACCACGAACCCCGTCCGCTTGCCCATCATGGGCCGGGCCGCATGGTGATGGATAACCCAGGCGCGGTCATATGCCCTGACCATCGACATATGGGCATAGATCTTCCCATTCTTTTCATAGGTGAAATGGCGGGCGATTTCCGGATTTTCCTGGTAGAGCTTTCGGTAAGTCTCCTTGAAATCATCCCTGTATGACTGGAAGAGGTTGTATTTTTTGGGGTAGATAAAACCTGTATCAAACAGGAATTCCCACAGGGCGTCCACGTCAACCTCGCTGGAAACCTGGTTGTGGGCGTCCTGGTGATTGGCTATTATCTGGGAAAGCCGGGAGTATGTTCTGATGTCCATGTCAAGGATCGCCAGCCCGCACCTGACGGATTTCTCTCCTTCGTCCTTGCGGTATACCACCTGGGCCTTGCACTTGAGCTTCAAAAGTCCCGCGTAATTTATGACCAGGTCGGAAATCACCATTCCCGGCATGAGGACGCCCTCATCGGAAGGTTCGTCAACCGAAAGGCCGGAGATCGAAATGTCCCAGACCATCCGCTGGACCTTTTTCTTTGTCAGCGGGTGTTCGCAGGAAATGGTCGGCTGGGGGGTTAGGCGGTAACGCGTGTTCCTGATGACCTTTTTCGAGAACCTGTTTATCGGGTCCTGGTTCGGTTTCAGCACGATGTCCCTGCCGCGGGTGGCGTCTCCCTGGCGGACAACGTAGCAGAACGCGGTGAGGACGACATTCTCTCCGTTGTAAAGGTTTATGCAGACCATTTCATCGGGATTGAGCCAGTTGAATGAGCATTGGGCATCGGGATTGACTCTGATCCTGAACCCCAGGGGGCTGAAATCAACAAGGTTCCCTTTGGCGACAAAACCGGACTGCATGAGTTCCGCCCTCACGGATTGGCACAGGTAGCGCCGGACTTTCCTCTGGCCCAGGACATACGCCTGCTCGTGGAGTTTCAGGGATATGGACTGGCCGCTGATGGAAATCAGCGTTGCGGGAACAAAAATGATCAGCTGGCCGTCGCAGATTATCAGCCATTGGAATTCATATGATTCAAGGTTCAGTCCCGAAAGGTCCCCCTCGGCCCAGTGGCATGTCACGTCGCTTCCCATGCATGGCTCGGGATGGGCTTTAAGCAAAATGCCTTCCTTGTACCGGGGATGGAGCATGTTGATGTACAAATCCTCGCCCATGAAATGTATATAATTGATCTTGTTCAGCAGTTCCGAATGGTCCAGTTTCTTAGCCGATTCAAGGGCGCTGCTTAATTCCTGCTGTTTGAAAAGCCACGGCGGGAGAAGGAGCTCATCTTCGAAAAGCCTCCTCAGGGAACCCATTTCAAGAGAGAGGACCTGGGCCGAATTACGGGAGTTCATCAGAGGCATCTCCTTTCCGGGAAACAAAATCCTGACGGGAGGAAAATTGCTGAGACCGCGCTTCCGGTCTGAAACCCGGCGTTTATCTTTGAGCCATATGTTTTGCAGGAATTATTTTGTGTTATCGGGAAAGCCGGGTGTGCGACGGCACAGTGCGACCGCACTGATGAGATGTATGATGTCGCGGGATTCATTATCCTCATGCTTCTCCGAAACAGTTACGCTCACTTTTCTAGGTGGATCAATCTTCCGGCTCAAATTCTATTTGATGCGCGAGGACGTTTAAGTAAAGCAAATAAATAAATGTATGTCAATAATTTTTTATCGTAAATATTAGCAATTCTTATGATTCTGGCGAATTTATTACCAACTGATGAACGATCTTTAAGCAACATGCTTATCTTTTCTGTTGATTTAGAGTACTCATTGAGTGTTAATCGAGACCTGTCAACGTCGGGGATTTCCGTGCCGGCCGGCCTTCAGCGTATTGCTGAACGTCTGGTGGGCGGATGGGATATTCAGGCCTTGCGGCTGTCCTTAAGGAGATCCGGGCCCGAATTTTTCCGGCTGCCTGCTTTTCAGGAATATCATGAGCACCGATATCGCCGAAGGCGTGATACCGGGAATGCGGGAAGCCTGCCCCAGGGTGCGGGGCCGGATTGCGACGAGCTTTTGCCTTGACTCATTCGACAGGCCCGGGATATCCGAGTAGTCCAGTTCATCAGGGACCGCGATCCTCTCGAGGTTCTTGAATTTGCGAACTTCGGATTCCTGCCTTTCGAGATAGCCCTCGTACTTGCACTGGATTTCGGCCTGGCTGCTGACGGCCGGGCCGAGTCCCGCAGGGCCGGCCTGAGCGCCCTCGATTTCCCGGATTTGCGCATAGCGGATTTCCGGCCTTTTCAGGATCTGGTAAAGTGAGACGGTATCCGCAACCGGCGAGGAGAAATATTTCTCCAGGACGGGGTTGCACACGGCGGGACGGCAGCAAGTGTTTTTCAGGCGCAGCATCTCCTGATCGATCAGGGCCTTTGTTTCCCGGAGCTGATTGAAGGTATTCCGGTCGTGGAGCCCCAGTTCATAGCCCTTCTCCAGGAGCCGCAGGTCGGCGTTGTCCTCGCGCAGCAGCAGGCGGTACTCGGCCCGGGAGGTCATCATCCTGTAAGGCTCATCGGTCCCGCGTGTTACAAGGTCGTCCACCATGACACCCATGTAAGCCTCCGAGCGGTCCAGGACGAAAGCGGGCCTCTTCTGCGCCTTCAGGGCGGCATTGATTCCCGCCCAGAGCCCCTGCGCGGCGGCTTCCTCGTACCCGGAAGTCCCGTTTATCTGCCCGGCCATGTACAGGTTTTCGACAGCTTTGGCCTCAAGCGTCGGCTTCAGCTGGGTCGGCAGGACGTAATCGTATTCGATCGCATACGCGGGGCGCATTATTTCCGCATACTCCAGCCCCGCGATCGAATGCAGGATTTCCAGCTGGACACCATATGGCAGCGAATTGCCCGTCCCGCTCACGTAAATTTCCTCGGAATCCAACCCCTCGGGCTCCAGGATGATCTGATGGCGCTCGCGGGAAGAGAACTTTATCACCTTGTCCTCAAGCGAGGGGCAGTAGCGGGCCGACACCCCCTTGATCGTGCCGTCGTAGAGCGGCGAAAGGTTTATGTTGCGCCTGACGATTTCGTGGGTGCGGGGGTTCGTGTGGCCGATATAGCACGACACCTGGGGAAGGGAAATCTCCCGGGTAAAACGCGAGAAGCAGCGTGGCTCGGCATCTCCCGGCTGCTCCTTGAAGCAGGAGAAGTTGATGCTGCCTTTCCTCACCCTTGCGGGCGTCCCGGTCTTCATCCTTCCTGTCTGGAAGCCAAGCGCCTTGAGGTTGTCGGCCAGGCCCACGGCCGCAAACTCCCCGGCCCTTCCCGAGACGATGCGCGACGCGCCGATGTGGACCAGGCCGTGTAAAAATGTTCCCGTGGTAATCACAACGGCCCCGGCCATGAAGACGGAACCGATATGGTCCCTGACGCCCGCGACCTTGCCGCCTTCGACCAGGATTTCCTCTATCAGGCTCTGCTTGAGTTCCAGGCGGGGCTGGCGCTCGAGCACCCCTTTCATCAGCATGCGGTAGCGGGGCTTGTCGTTCTGCGTCCTCGTGCTCTGGACGGCCGGCCCCTTCCTCGTGTTCAATGTCCTGAACTGGATTGCGGTCTGGTCGGCAATCTTCCCCATCTCGCCGCCGAGGGCGTCGATCTCCTTGACGAGGTGCCCTTTGCCCACGCCGCCTATGGAGGGCGAGCACGGCATGTGCGCGACGGTGTCCAGGTAGATCGAAAACAGGAGCGTCTCGCAGCCCATGCGGGCCGAGGCGAGCGCGGCCTCGCAGCCGGCGTGGCCCGCCCCGATCACAATCACGTCAAATTTTTTCGGATAAACCGCCATATGTGATACTTTCGCCTTAGTTCAAGGGTATCGTTTCGACAGGCTCAACGAGCGGGATTATGAAACTTTAAAACCTCGTTCACTGAGCTTGTCGAAGTGACTCCTCTTTTTTCAACTTATGGAATTGGTTTGACATTTCCCACCGGGAAGGTCAGAATTAATCCGCTCCCGCCAACCGAGAGGGGCATTATATATGGTGAAGGAATCATGTCAAGCCCGCCGTATCTTGATCTCAATACATTTCTGAGAAACCGCTTCGGCTGCCGCGTCCAGAAGATCAGCCTGGATGCGGGTCTGGGCTGCCCGAACAGGGATGGCCGGGTGGGGACCGGAGGCTGCATATATTGCAACCTCCTCGGCTCGGGGACCGGCGCCGGCGCCCGGCAGGACATGGAGGAGCAGCTTGAGTCCGGGAAAAAGTTCCTCCGGCGGCGCTACAAGGCCCGGAAGTTCATCGCGTATTTCCAGTCGTTTTCAAACACCTACGGCCCTGTTGACAGGCTTGAGTCCCTTTACAGGAGGGCCCTTGCCGTCCCGGACATTGTCGGCCTGGCGATCGGGACGCGGCCGGACTGCGTCCCGGACGAGGTCCTGGACATGATCGCCCGCCTCAGCCGGGAAACATACGTCTATATGGAATACGGGCTGCAATCCATCCACGATCGGACCCTGCAAAGGATCAACAGGGGCCACGACTGCAATGCGTTCCTCGACGCGCTGGGACGCACCCGCGCGCGGGGGATAGATGTCTGCGTCCATGTCATCCTGGGGCTGCCGGGGGAGACCGCGGCCGACATGCTTGCGACCGCCCGGGCCATAGCCGCTTTGGACATACAGGGAATAAAAATTCATTTGCTCTATGTCAGCCGCGGCACTATCCTCCATGAGCTTTTCCTCAGGGGCGAATATAAATGCCTCGAGCTCGGCGAGTATGCGGAAATAATGTGCGAGTTTTTATCAGTTCTGCCGGAGGGGATGGTCATCCACCGCATCACGGGAGATCCCCACAAGGATGAGGTCATTGCGCCGTTGTGGTCCCTCGACAAGCAGTCCGTCCGGGATGAGATAGAGAGAAAGCTTCGGGAAAGGAAAGGGGCCTGATCATGGCCAGGGAGAATTTCCCCTCGACACCGGCAACCAGGTTTTTAAAAGAGAAGCAGATTCCCTTCGAGCTGCACAGCTACAAGTACGAACAACATGGCGGCACTGAAAGGGCTTCAAGCCAGCTGCTCGTGGACGAAAACATGATTGTCAAAACCATTGTAATGGAAGACGACAGCCGGCATGCGTTTATAGTCCTGATGCACGGCAATAAAGAGATATCCGCCAAGGAAATGGCGCGGCTGCTCTCAGTGAAATCGGTCAGCGCCTGCGATCCCCAAAGGGCGCAGAGGCTCACCGGATACATGGTGGGGGGGACTTCCCCTTTTGGAACGAAACAGAAGCTGCCAATCTACGTTGAAAGCTCTATCCTGGAACTTCCCCGGATATTGATCAATGCGGGCAGCAGGGGCCTGCTGGCCGTGATTTCTCCCCGGGACCTTGAGAAGGCCCTCAACCCGGTCAGGGTTAATGTTGCCAGGTGAAACTTTTGACTTTTTCCCAAAAAATAAACTAACCTTTAAAAAGAAAAACGGCCTCGAGCGGGCTGCGGCTGAGAGGTGAAACAAAAATGGCAAAAAAGAAAATGGACTATTTCACCGCTATTTATAACGTGGCGAAAGTCGTTAACGGCACGCTGGACGTCTCGCAGATACTCACTACGATAGTTCGGTGCGTCACGGAAACCATGAAAGTAAAGGCCTGCTCCCTGAGACTTCTCGACTCCAAGGGCCAAAGGCTCATGCTGGGCGCCAACTGCGGGCTTTCCGAAGAGTACCTGCACAAAGGGCCTGTCCTGGTGAAGGAAAGCGGCATCGACCGCAAATCCCTCAAAGGCGAAACCATATATGTCCGCAACGCCCAGACCGACAGGAATTTCCAGTACCGGGACATGGCGAAACGCGAAGGGATCATTTCAGTCCTGGTGGTGCCGCTGCGGGTGGGGGACAATGTCATCGGGGTGATGCGGGTGTATTCGGGCACGGAACGCGAGTTCGACGAGCAGGAGATCAAATTCCTCGAAGCCGTCGCCAACCTCAGCGCCATTGCCATCGACAACGCCCGGCTGTACCAGGCCCTGCGGAAGAATTATGACCTTGTCATCGAGAACCGTTACCGGCTTGACGATTTATAAGCGGTCGCAGACCTATATCAAACCCAAGGAGGATGTTTTATGATTCGGGTAGGAATCAACGGCTTCGGCCGGATCGGGCGGCAGGTCCTCAAAGCCATCCTGGAGAGGCACCCGGACAACCTCGAGGTTGCGGCCGTGAACGACCTTTTCGATACGCAGACCAATGCCCATCTTTTCAAGTTCGACAGCAGTTACGGGAGATTCCCGGGCGTTGTCACGGCGGAAAAAGACAGCATCGTTATAAACGGGAAAAAGGTGAAAAGCTACGCCCTGCGCGATCCCGCAACAATCCCGTGGGATGACGAGGGAGTCCAGCTCGTAATAGAGGGGACCGGACTCTTCACGGACGCCGCCAAGGCCGCCGCGCACCTCGAGGCAGGCGCGAAGAAAGTGATCATAACGGCCCCGGCCAAAGGCGAAGACCTGACGATAGTGCTCGGAGTCAACGATGCGGTCTACGATCCGGCGAAGCACAGGATCGTTTCCAACGCCTCATGCACGACAAACTGCCTGGCGCCTCCCGCGTATGTGGTCCATAAAAGCTTCGGGATCGACAAGGCGATGATGGTGACGGTCCACTCCTTCACCAACGACCAGAGGATCCTGGACCTCGCCCACCGTGACCTGCGCCGCGCCCGCACTGCGTCCCAGAACATCATACCGACGACCACCGGGGCGGCCCGCGCCATGGCCCTGGTCATCCCCGAGCTCAAGGGCAGGTTTGAAGGCTATTCGCTGCGCGTGCCCACCCCGACGGTTTCCATCCTGGATTTCACTGCCGACCTCAAAAGGGGCACGACCACAGAGGAACTCCGGAAGGTTCTCATCGAGGCTGCCAACGGGCCCTTGAAAGGGATCATGGCGTGCGAATGGCAAAAGCTCGTCTCCACTGATTACAAGGGCGACGACCATTCTTCCATAGTCGACCTGGAATTCACGGAAGTCCTGCAGGGGACAATGGCCAAAGTCGTTGCCTGGTACGACAATGAATGGGGCTACTCATGCCGGGTCGCCGATCTCGCCGATTTCATGGCCAGGAAGGGCCTGTAACCAACAGGTGGTTCCGGAGGTTGAAATGAAAAGATTAGAATCGGTATCGGGAAGGGCTTTCGCAATTTTCACTGTTTCGGTTTTAATTGCCTGCGCGACGGTCCCCCTGACCGGGAGGAGAACCTTTGACCTGGTGCCTGACAGCCAGGTGATAGCGCTGGCTAACGATCAGTATGGGGAAGTCCTGAAGAAGTCACAGCTGTCCCAGGACTCGGCCAAAGTCCAGATGGTGCAGAGGGTAGGCCAGAAGATCGCGTCCGCGACAGAGACTTTTTTGAAGCAGAATAACCAGGCGGACGAAATCAAGGATTTCAAATGGCAGTTTTCTCTCATCCAGGATGATAAAACAGTCAATGCCTGGGCTATGCCGGGAGGAAAGGTCGCGGTGTACACCGGATTGCTCCCCGTCACGCAGGACGAGAACGGTTTGGCTGTTGTCCTGGGCCATGAAATAGCGCACGCAATAGCAAAACATGGAAACGAGCGGATGAGCCAGGGCCTGATTGCGCAATTGGGCGGGGTCGGCCTGTCCGTGGCGCTTGCCCAGCAGCCGGCGGCGACGCAGCAATTATTCCAGACCGCTTACGGGGTCGGGGCGAATGTGGGTTTTCTTCTGCCGTACAGCAGGGTCCAGGAGAACGAGGCCGACCGGATCGGGCTCGTGCTGATGGCGTTGGCCGGTTATGATCCGAGAAACGCTGTCCCCCTGTGGCAGAGGATGGCCGCCCAGGGAGGCGCCAGGACGCCCGAATTCCTGTCGACCCATCCCAACCCGCAAAGCAGGATTGAAAATATAAAATCGCTCATCCCGGAAGCGATGAAGTATTACCGCCCCCAATAATTTTCATGTTGGGGTGCAGGAAAAGCGAGCTGTTCCCGGCTCGCTTTTTTTATTTTTTCAGGTTATATCCTCCCAAAAACTCATGACCATTCTATACAAGGGGCAGGTTTCAAACCTGCCCCTTGTATAGACCGGGCTTGGATCCCTGTCCATAATGGAGGACAAAAAGGATGGCTGAAACGAAGTGCATATTCTGCGAGATAGTGAAAGGCGCCGCTCCCGCTCACATTGTCCTTGAGGACGAGCATTCTCTGGCGATCATGGACATCAACCCGTATGCGAAGGGCCATTGCCTGGTGATATCCAAAAGCCACGTCCCGTGGTGGCACGAGCTGGAAGAAGCGGAATCGGAGAGCGTCTTCAGAACGGCGCGGACTGTCGCGGGCAAGATGATGAAAGCGCTCAAGCCCGATTTCGTCTGCATGTATGCCCGCGGCCGCAGGATACCGCACACCCATATCTTCCTGATTCCCACCTTCGGCGGCGATGTCCTGGACAGGTTCTTCAACGCGCTCGAGAATTTCCAGGAGTCCCCCCGCGAGCTCGCGAGACTCGCCGAAGACGATTCGCTCAGGGCTGCCGCGGAGGTGATCCGGTCGGCGTAGTTCCGGCCCCGCGCAGCGTTCAGTTCCAAATAGCGCGATTGAGCCGTTTCTGATAATAACACGGCATTATGAAAAAGATCAGGATAGGCGCCGGGGCCGGATACGCGGGGGACAGGATCGACCCGGCAGTCGAGCTCGCCGAAAAAGGGGACATCCAGTACCTGTGCTTCGACTGCCTTGCCGAGCGCACAATAGCCATAGCCCAGCTCGAAAAGCAAAATAATCCGGCCCTGGGATACGGCCAGCTCCTGCGGGAGAGGATGGCGGCGATACTTCCGTATTGCGCGCGGGGCCTCGTAATGATCTCCAACATGGGCGCGGCCAACCCGCCGGCTGCCATGGCGGCGACACTCGAAGTCGCGGAAGCAATCGGCGCAGCGAACCTGAAAATCGCCGCGGTGACGGGCGACGATGTCCTGGAGAAGATCGCGGAATCCCGGTCGCCCGTGTGGGAGACCGGACTGCCCGTAAGGGAATACCGGGACAGGATGGTTTCCGCAAACGCCTATGTCGGAGTTGAGGCCATCGTGCCCTGCCTGCAGAAGGGATGCAATGTCATCCTGACAGGAAGGGTCGCGGACCCCTCGCTCTTCCTCGCCCCCATGGTGCACGAGTTCGGCTGGGCCGCCGATGATTGGGGGCGGCTCGGCGCGGGCACCGCAACAGGGCATCTGCTGGAATGCGCCGGCCAGGTGACGGGAGGGTTTTTCGCGGAGCCCGGGTTAAAAGATGTACCGAAACTTTCCCGGCTTGGCTTTCCGCTGGCCGAAGCGGCCGAAGACGGAACGGCCGTGATCACGAAAGTGCGGGGGAGCGGGGGATTGGTATCTGTGAGGACCTGCAAGGAGCAGCTCCTGTACGAAATCCACGACCCGGCGGCATACTTGACGCCCGATGTGTCGGCCGATTTTTCCCGCATCGAATTGAAAGACTGCGGCACGGACAGCGTGCTGGTCTCGGGGGCCTCCGGCGGGCCCCGCCCGGAAAAGCTGAAGGTTTCCCTCGGTATCCGGGAAGGCTATATCGGGGAGGGCGAGATTTCCTTTGCGGGCGAGGGCGCTTACGAAAGGGCGCGGCTGGCCGCGCAAATAGTCGGCGACCGTTTCAAAATGAGGAAGGTCCCTGTTTCAGATGTCAGGTTTGAAATCATCGGGTACGATGCGGTCCTCGGCCCGATTGCCGCGCATGATTTTCCCAGGCCTTTGGACGCCCGCCTGAGGGTTGCCGTGAAGGCGGACGATTTGCGCACGGCCGGGATTGCGGGTGAGGAGGTGGAAGCGCTTTACCTCAATGGCCCGGCCGGAGCGGCCGGTGCCCGGAAATACGTGAGGCCCGTCATAGCCGTGTACTCGTCGACTATCGAGCGGAAGAAAATAGAGATCAGAATCCGGACGGCCGGGATTAAATGAAAATCAAGCTTCATCAAATAGCCCACGCCCGCGCCGGCGACAAAGGCGAGATAACAAATGTCGCCGTGTTCCCGTACAACGAAGACCACTATCCCATGCTTAAGGAAGCGCTGACGCCCCAGGCGGTCAAGGAGCATTTTGCGGGGCTGGTCTCCGGCGACGTGGTCCGTTTCGACCTGCCTTCCCTCAAGGGTTTCAACTTCGTCCTCCGCGGGACGCGCAAGGGCGGGGTCTCCGCCGCCCTGGAGCTGGACGCCCACGGGAAGGCCTTCTCCTCGGGGATCCTGGAGATGGAAATAGATTGGGAACTCGAGCGATAGCAGTCAAAAGCTCTGTCAGGCCGCCGGGATAGATGCCCTCCATTTCAAAAAAGAGTTGACAAAGCAGCTGATTTGAAGCAAGTGTTCACCAATTTTATCAAACAGATTCGATTGATCTCGATTGAATATTGAACCGGAATGGGCGGGATTTCAATTAAAGGCCTCGTTTCCAGTACGAACACAAAAGATCACTACATGAAAATTCCTGAGAGCATCGATACCAGGCTGAGGTCCGCAGTTAAAAGCATCAGCATGGGCGATTATATCTCTCCCCTGCTCGCAACCAGCCCCCTCAAACATGAAGCAAACAATTCCGGGAAGCGCGTTGCGTTCACGAACTGCAGCGTCTTCGACGGGACCAGCCCCGAACTGAAAAAGAACATGACTGTGCTCGTCGAGGGCGACAGGATATCGCAAGTCGGCGGCAGCGGCCAGGTCGGCGTCCCCGGCGGTTTTCATGTTTACGATGCCGGCGGGCAGACCGTCATGCCCGGAATGATCGACGGCCACGTCCATGAATGCTCCCCTTTCACATATGACATGACCCTTTCCGCCGTCCGCGAGATGCCCCTGCAGATTGCCAAAAACAATATGCGGACGGTCGGCAGCGGCTTCACGACTGTTTGCGACATGGGAGGCCCGCAGGGCATCATCAGGGAATTTACCAGGTTGTCGGACCTGAACAAAATTCCCGGCCCCCGATACCTGAACTCCTATACGCTGATATCTCCGAAAGACGGGAAGAGGCTTGGATACCCCTCCCAGGTTGCACTCTTGAACCCTTTCAATGCCTGGCTGCTCGAAGGGCAGGTGGCCACCAGGCCGGAAACCCTCGCCGAATTGAAACGCTGCTGTTACAGGGTGAAGGAAAACGGCGGAGCGCACCTGAAGGCCACTTACCAGTCGTATCCCTTTTCCAGGAAAAGGGACCCCGCCGGCCGGTTCCCGATGTTTGATGCGGATTGGATGAAGGCAATTTTTAACGCCGGCAAAGATACCGGCCTCGTCGTGGACATCCATATGCCGTACAGCGCCGACGTCGAACAGTGCGTCGACATCGCCATCGAGGCCGGAGCGATGATCAGGGTCAATCATATGGCTTTCGATGCGGAGCTGAAATCCGACCTTATCAAAAAAATGCGCGATAACGGATTTTATATTATTCCGACTGTGATGGTATACGGGGACGCGTTCCATCTGAAAGATTTCATATCATGGCTGGAAAAGGGGCCGCAGGCGCATATGATGCCCGAGGCTAACTCGCAGATCAGGTCCAGGATCCGGCAGCTGATTGACCTCGAACAGTCCAGCGGCCGCACTGTGCTGGAGATCGACACCGCTTATTTCCGCGACCAGTTCGAAACAGTCAGGCTCAATACCCGGAAGGCCCACGACGCGGGGATAATCGGCTTCGGCAGCGACAGTGGCGGGACGTTCACGGGCTTTTTCGGCAGGGCAGGTTCGGAAATAGCCTATTACGAGGACTTCGGCATATCCTGCTTCGATATCCTGAAATACCTTACGTCAGTAAACGCCGGGATCTACGGCCTTAAAGACCTCGGGGCGGTCCAGGCAGGAAAGCTCGCCGACCTGGTCGCGGTGGACGGCGACCCGCTGGCGGATGTTTCGGTCCTGGACTCTGTCAGCATGGTGATGAAGGGCGGGGTCTTTCTGAAGTATAAGGGCAGGGAAACGGGCGCTTCGGATGAAGGTCGCGCGCCCGCCCTCATGGAGAACCCGGGCAACCGCTTTAAGCATTAACGAAACAGCTAAAAAACTCAGTGGAGGGAAAAAATGAAAAAGATATTGCTGATTAATCCGCCCATCTCTATCTATGTCAACAAAACGGCGTTTATTCCCCTCCCGCTGCTTGTTTTAAGCGCCTGCCTGAAAAAGATCAGCGGCAACGGCAGCGATTTTTCCCATGAAATTGTTGATATGGACCTCATGCTCAAACAGGGCATCTTCTCCGACGACGACACTTTCTACCGGAAAGCGAGCGAACTCATAATCGGCAAGAAACCCGACCTCCTGCTCTTTACGGTGCACGGCCTTAATCATATAGTTGTCCTGAAACTTTCAAAGATAATCAAGCGCGAGCTGCCCTCGTGCCTCACCGTGGTCGGAGGCGTCGGCCCGACCCTCATGGCATACGAGGCGATGAAGCGCTGCGAAGATATCGACGTGATCGTCAAGGGCGAGGGTGAGACCGTCCTGAAGCACCTCATCCCCGAAGCGCTCAATGGCAGGAACTTTTCCCGGGTGCCCTCGGTCGTTTACCGCGAAAACGGCAAAGTTCTGGAGAACCCGAGGCTCTGCCTTGCCCAGGATGAGCCGATACCTTCACCGGATTATTCCATTGTCGACACGGACGAATACCTCCGGAACAACCGGAAGAGCCCGTACATCCACCCCGGCTTCGTCCTGATCGAATCCGGCAGGGGATGTCCCTTCCGCTGCACTTTCTGCGCGCCTGCCAAGATGTGGGAAAGCAACGTCCGGTACCGCCCCGTCCCGGAGATAATCGCAGAGATGAAATTCTGCGCCGCCAGGGGCTTCGACTTCAGCTTCTTCACCCAGGACAACCTCGAGGAAAAATTCCTCAAGGAGCTTTGCGAGGCGTTGATCAGCGGGGGCGTCAAAATCCCGTGGGGATGCTATTCCCGTCTTGACCGGCTTTCGGAAAATTCGGCGGCCATGCTCGCCAGGGCCGGCTGCAAGCTCATCTTCACCGGTTTCGAAACTCCCAACCGCAATGCGCAGAAAGCGATCCGCAAGGTCGTGGACACGGCGGCCACTTTTGAAAAGCTCCAGGCCTTCAACGCGCAGGGGATCTCCATGATCGGAAGCTTTATTGCCGGTTTCCCCGAGGAGACCGATGCGGACCTCGACAACACGATGACTTACGCAATTGAATGCGCGACCGGCCTGAGGTTTGAGGACCTGAATAAAATGCTGGCAGAGACCGCGCAGGACAAGCTGCCCCAGAAAGGCAAGAGCATCTGTCTTGTCCATCCGCTGTGCTACATGCCCGGGACGGACTCTTTTGAACAGGAGAAGGGCAACCTGCATATCTCGAGGTATTCCCTCCACCCGGACTGCTACGGCGCCTACCTGTTCCGCTATGAGGAATTCAAGGACGACTGGTCGTACCTCAGCGCCAACCCTTATCTCAATCACCTGCCCGAGCCGAAGGTCCGCTTCTATTGCTCTATCCTGCGCCTGTTCAATCTCCTGAACCAGCGCCCCTATTATTTTGCGCTGCTGTTGAAGACCCTGGGCGAGAAGCCGCTCGACCTCATGAAAAAGATGGTGGCCGAGTTCGACGAGGAATTCGTGCTGACTGCAAAGATCGATGAGTTCGAGGCGAAGAACATGGAGTACGTGGGCCGCTACCTGGAATACGTCCCGCCGTGGACGGTGAAGAAGGGGCAATAGATATCAATCTATTCTTCCGCGTTCGGGATTTCGGAACTGTTTATGGAAGTGATCTGCTCGTTGAGCGTCCAGAAATCATATATGTAGCCGATCCCCAGAATGCCGAAGGTGAGCAGGTACAGGATGCCGGTCTTCCACTTGCCTATATAAAACCGGTGTATCCCGAAAAGGCCCAGGTAGGTGAGCAGTATCCAGGCGATATTGTAATCTATGCTCCCCTCCTGAAATCTTAAATCGGCCTGGCGCGCCATGGAGGGGATCAGAAACAGGTCTATCAGCCAGCCGATCCCCAGCAGGCCGAAGGTAAAAAAGTAAATCGTGCCCGAGACCGGCTTGCCGAAATAGAACCTTTCCGAACCCGTGAATCCGAAGAACCACAGGATGTAACCCATCAGGACATTGGGCTTGCTGGAGATTAATTCCATTTGAATCGTGCTCTCAGTATTTCATTTATTGCAAAAATAAACTGCATTACGGAACCATGTAATACACTATTTGGAGATATTTTAAAATTCTTACTGTGGGTAACAATTACAGCGGCTTATGGGTTACAGAAAAAAAGATGATTAAATTTGCTCTTTATGGTGAGCGATAAACACTTTATGCCTGAGAAGGTTTGAACTTGGCATTGCCCCCCCTCCGGCAATTTGATATTACAGCCATACATGTCGCACATACTTTTTCAAATCACCAACCTCGTCTGTTTAACAGCCGTTATCCTCATCATCATCGGTCTCGGACTGCTTGTCACCGGCAGATTTGGCGGTCTTTTCAGCGGCTTCGGAGAAAAAGTTTTTTTCTCCGCCGGTTTCGGCTTTGCGATCGCAGGTTACTCCGTTTTTATCCTTGGGGCGTTCCAGCTTCTCAATCCTTCTGCATTGAGCCTTCTGATTGTTCTGCTCGCCATCCTGTCGCTTGCCGGATGGTACCGGTCATGGCCCTTGCCGGGCTTAAAGACTTTAAGCATCAAGCCGGATTCGGCAATTGAATGGGCGGCCGCCGTTTTGACGGCAGCGGGCCTTTTCGCCTGCCTCCTCTTGACCCTGGCGCCGGAAACAGGGAAGGACGCTCTCATTTACCATCTCGCTGTTCCCAAGCTCTTTTTAAAGCATGAGGGCTTTTATTTCATACCCGGGAATATTTTTTCCAATTACCCGCTGCTCAACGAGATGCTTTTTACTGCCGGGCTTTTTCTCCGGGGTGAAATCGTCGCAAAGGGAATGCATTTCATCGCGCTCCTTTTCGTAATGCTGGGGATCCGCCGGTTTTCCAGGCTGAAAACGATAGACAGTTCATATCCCTGGCTCAGCATGCTCATTTTTCTGTCGATCCCGTCGGTTTTCCTCACAGCGCCCATGGCGTACATCGATCTTTTCTTCACTTACTATGCGATCGGCGCTCTATTGGCGTATCTTCAATGGGTCAATCAGAACGAACGGGCATGGCTGGTCTTATGCGGCCTTTTCTCCGGTCTTGCCCTGGCCAGCAAATACAACGGTCTATTCCTGCCATTTCTGGGATGCCTGGGTATCTTGTGGGTATCGCATCATAAACGGGAACATGGGCGTGAAGCGTTGTACAACCTTTTATTGTACGCAGCCGTGACCGTCGCTGCGGGACTTCCTTTCTATGTTAAAAACGCAATCCTGAGCGGCAATCCGCTTTATCCTTTTTTTTATTCCGTTTTCGGAGGGCCCGGTTGGGACCCCAGGCAGGCCCAATTATATGACCAATTCGTTTGGCGGTTGGGAATGGGACGGGAGTGGATCGACTATCTGCTCCTCCCCTGGAACCTGAGTTTCCGTGCGGCAATGGACAGCCTCAATTTCGACGGTCTCATTGGGCCCGTATTTATCCTGACCCTTCCCTTCCTGTTCGCAGCAGGAAACATCCCGGCCAATATCCGGATCATTTTAATATACACTGCTTCCCTGTTCGTATTCTGGACGTTTTCCGCCCAGCAGGTGCGATACCTGTTTCCGATATTCCCGCTTTTTTCGGTCCTCACGGGTTGGATTCTGGCCCGCGCCAGAATGCGGAACCTTCTCTTCATTCCCCTGATTGTCCTGGCGGCGGGAAGTATCGTTTATAACGGGTTCTCGATCGCGAAATATCTGCATCACACCAGGCCGCTGGGGGCCGCAATCGGCTTTGAAGACAGGGAATCATATCTGGGACGGCGGATTCCCTCTTATGCCATGTTCAGCTATATCAACCAGGCGCTGCCCGGGGAGGCGAAAATATTTTTTGTGTACATGAAAAACTGGGGGTTTCTATGCGACCGTGAGTACTATTCCGATTCCATGTTCGAGTCTTATACCCTCCAGAAAATCCTCTCTCAATCTTCTTCTCCGGAAGATGTGCACAGGACTTTCAAGAGCAGGGGGTTTTCACACCTGCTGTGCGACATGAATTACATTTTCGGCGGCCGCAGCCTGCTGTCCATGCAGGAGAAAGAGATGTTTGCGGGATTTGTTTCCGGATATTGTTCGGCGGCAAGGCAGGATAAAAGTTATTGTCTCTTCCGGATCAACTGATCCCTTTAAAGAATCGGGCCCTATAGAGACCGCCCTTAATAAGGATTGGGACCGGCACTGCGGACCGCCGGCAAAGAATCGGTCCCCTGTTTGAGACCTCCTTTATTCACGCAAGCCCGGCAATGGGGGAGTTGCACCCCGGGCACTTCCCTTCCCGGGTTTCGTTCCTGCCGACATTGAAACCGCTGCGCTCAATGAGGAGCCGGTCGCAATTGTAGCAATATGTATGGTTCCCTTTGCCGATGACGTTTCCCTGGTAGACAAATCTCAGCCCCGCCTCTTTGCCGATTCTATAGGCGCGGTTGAGGGTCTCCATCGGGGTGCTTTCGGCGCCTCCCATCTTGTACTGCGGGTGGAAACGGCTGATGTGCCAGGGTATGTTCACGTCCAGGCCGGCGAGGAAACCGGCTATGTCCTTTAATTCTTCGTCGGAATCGTTAAGCCCGGGCACGATCAGGGTCGTGACCTCTACCCAGACCTGGTGCTCCCGCATTTTGGCGATGCTCTTGAGGACGGGATCGAGCCTTCCCTTGCAGACCTTGCGGTAATAGTCGTCCCGGAAGGACTTGAGGTCCACGTTGGCGGCGTCGAGAAAGGAGCGGGCCTCGTTGAGCGCTTCGCCTGTCATAAACCCGTTGGTAACGAAGACATTGCGCAGGGCCGCCTCTTTGGCCAGGACGCCGGTATCGCGGGCAAACTCAAAGAAAATAGTCGGCTCTGTGTAAGTGTATGAAATGCTGCGGCAGCCGCTCCGCAAGGCGGCTTCGACTATCTGCCGCGGCTCGGCTTTCATGGACTGCAGCCCGAGCTTTTTTACCTCTTTTATCTGCGATATCTCCCAGTTCTGGCAGAACTCGCATTGAAAGTTGCAGCCCGCTGCCGCGATGGAATACGAAAGGGAGCCGGGCTGAAAATGATAGAGGGGCTTCTTTTCAACCGGGTCGATATGGCGGGCGATCAATAATCCGTACGAATGAGTGTACAGGGTCCCTTCCACATTCTCCCTGACGTTGCAGATCCCGAATTTCCCCGGGGCAATGTTGCAGCGATGGGAGCAAAGGCAGCAGGAGGTCCTGCCCTCTTCCTTCCTTGTATATAGACTCGCCTCGTGCAGCATGGCCTCGCCTCCGCATGAAATGTTAACAGGAAGAAAAATTTAAAGCAAAACCGGATTAAATCGCCGTGACCGGTCCGGTTGACCGGAATCGATGCGAGCTGATGGACTGGATGCCGGCCACGTATTCCGCAATGTTCTGGCAGTGATCGGAGATCCGCTCCAGGTTGACCAGCATCTCTATGAAGATGGGGCCGGCCTCCGCATGGCACAATCTTTTATGGAACCTCTCCAGGTGTTTTTCCCGGGCGTCCCAGACAGCCAGGTCGATTTTTTCCTCCCGGTCGTGGATGGCCAGGATCTCGCCCTTGCCGCCCTTGTCCAGGAGCTTTATCACATCGGCAATGCTCTCGAGGTTAAGGGCCCTTATCTCGCCGAGTTCGGCATAAGCCGACTTCGAGAACTCGATCTGACGGTTGTTCTTGTTGCGGGCGAGGTCCGCCAGGTTCACGCAATGGTCGCCTATCCTCTCGATGTCCTCGGCCATGGCTGTATAGGCGAAGAGCTTGCGGGAAAGCTCCTCGGAGAGGCTGCCGCTGGAGAGCTGCCAGAGGTAGCGGATTATCGAGGTGCGGAGGTTGTCGACGACCAGTTCCAGGTAAAATATGTTTTTCGTTTTTCCCTTGCTGTAACCGGTAAGCAGCGACATTGCATCTGCGGCCATTCTCCCCGCGAGGACGGCCTCCCTCATCAATTCCTTCTGCACGCAGTCCAGGGCTTCGCGGGGGTCCTCCCCGATGCATTTGTCGTCCAGGAATTCAGGCCAGAGCGGGAGCGTGTCCTCTTTTCCCGGCAGGATCTTTTCCACCCATCGGGAAAAGGGCTTCAGGGCCGGGGTGAAGGCGAACACTATCCCCAGGTTGAGGACAACATGCCCCAGCGCAATCTGCTGGGCCGTATCGGAAGAGATGGATTCGAGCAGGGAGATAAAGGCCGGGAGGAAAATCAGGGCGGCTGCCGCCCCCGCCGTTTTAAAGATGAAATGCGAAACCGCGCTCCTCTTCCCGTTTATGCTCGAAACGAGGCTTGCCAGGAGGGCCGTGATGGTGGTGCCCAGGTTTGCCCCGAGCACAACGGGAATCGCGGCCTGGAGATCGACAAGCCCCTGCTGGGCCAGGATCGCGAGAATGCTGATCGTGATCAGGGAGGAGTGGACCAGCCCGGTAAAGGCCGCCCCGGCTATGAATCCGATCAGGGGATTTCTGAACTCGGCGTAATAGCGGGCCCACAGTTCAGTGTCTTTCAGGGGGGCCGCGGTCTCCGCCGTCAACGTCAGGCCCAGGAACATCAGCCCGAAATAAAAAACGGCCTCCCCCGATTTCTTCCAGGCGCCCCGTCCTGCAATCCAGGCCAGCGCGCCCGCCGCGATAAAGAGCGGGGATAGTTTGTTGATCTTCCAGACGACCAACTGAACGGTAAGGCTGGTGCCGATATCGGCCCCCAGGATCACCCCGAGCGAATTATAAAAAGTGATCAGCCCCGCGCCGACCATTCCTATTGCTATTACAGATGTTGCCGTGCTGCTCTGCAGGAGGACCGTCGAGAATATACCGGTCAGGATGCCGTTGACGGGGCGCCTGACGGCATAGCGGATATAATCACGGGTGCGGACGGTCATTATCTTCTGCACCGTGGCGCTCAACTGGGCCATCCCGAACAGGAAAAGGATAACGTACGCTGTAAACAGCAGCGCTGTCTGAAGATTGTCCATACAAGATACCATTACGTTTTTATTGGCGATTAATTTTTAAGATATATGGCTGGAGAATGCAAGGGGAGCGTTGAAAGGGCGGGAACTGCCCGCCCTTGTTCATCCGGAAGGACAACCCGACTGCCTGTTAAAAAAAGAAATTAATGCCGACTGTAAGTAAATGGGACCGGACCTTGCTGTCATTGTCCGTGATAAATGTGGGCTCGGTATAAAAGTACCTGTATTGGAAGACGAGCGAGGCTTTATCCGAGAGTTCGATATCCACGCCTGCCAGGGCCTGCACGGCCCAATTGTTGTCATCGGCGCTGATTGCTCCAGATACGGAATTGACATTTTTTAAATGAGACCATGCCCATCCGGCTCCGGCCCCTATGAATGGATGAAAACTGGTCTCGGGGTATCTGAGGATCACGTTTAGAAAAACGCTGTCGGTGCTGACTGAATCCGCGAATATCTTCCTGTCCAGGTCCATTTCCCCGATGTGATAATACTCTATCTCCAACATCAGGGGCCTTGCAAAGAAGCCCCCCAGTTTTGCGCCCGCAACCCAGCTGCCATCCAGGCCTGCATCCGGGAGGTTTTCAGTTTCCAGGTCCTGAGGGAATGAGTAGCCGCCGAAGATCCCGAAATACCCTTTTGGCGCAGATGCCCTCCAGCCTTCCTGGGCTGAACAAACGGGAGCTATGACAAAACACGATACAAGGACCAGGACGATCAAAATTTTTTTCATGTGCGCACCCCTTATATTTTTTGTGCATACCCGCAGCGTACCCCTTCCACGCCCGGGCCTTGCAAAGGCGGCCGTTCAGAAGGGCGGGATTTGCACCCGCCCTTTTTGATCCTGCCCAGGGCAGCTGAAAAGGCATTACCTTAAAAGAGGTAATTGACGCCTATGGTAAGCAAATGAGATTTGACCTTGCTGTCGTTGCTTGTGATGAATGAGGGCTCGGTATAAAAATATCTGTATTGAGCGGTGAGGAAGATCTTTTCGGTTATATCGAAGTCCACGCCTGCCAGTCCCTGTACGGCCCAATTATTGTCATCAGCGCTGATGGCCCCGAATCCCGTATTGACATTTTTCAAATGGGACCATGCCCAGCCCACACCTGCGCCTATGAACGGATGAAACCTGGTTTCCGGGTATCTCAGGATCACATTCAGGAATAAGCTGTCGGCGCTGACGGAATCCGCAAACCGCTTGTTGTCCAGGTCCATTTCCCCGATATGGTAATATTCCAGCTCCAGGATCAGCGGCTTGGCAAAAAATCCGCCCACCTTTACTCCCAGGACCCAACTCGTATCCAGACCCACGTCAGGGTTGTTTTCGGTCTCCAGGTCCATGGGAAAGGACGCGCCGCCGAAGGCCCCGACATACCCTTTCGGCACATACGCCCTCCAGCTTTCCTGTGCCGAACAGACGGAAGCAAATACGAACAGCGATATTACTGCCGCGACAATCAAGATTTTTCTCATTTCGCGCACCCCCCGAGATTTTGGTAGTACATCCTAAGAAAGTTCCTGATTATTCCGCCATCAAGGAAACCATGATTTTAGAGGCCGAAAAGGAACAATTCCTGCTAAGGCTTCGGCAGGGTAAATTAACCTTGAACCTAATCCTGATTTTTTCTATAATCCCGGCCGTATAATTAAAAAGGAGAGTTGCCAGATGACGACGATAATACCGGAAGGCGAAGATTTACAGCACGCGATAAAATGGATTTCCTCCAATCTGGATGAAAATCCTTCCCAACCTGTTAACAAACTTGTTGAAAAGGCGGTATTTAAATTCGACCTTTCTCCCAAGGACGCTGATTTCCTGCTGAATTTTTACAGCAAAAAGAAATAATCAGCTATCCGGCCCAGTTGAGCCCGAGCTGATGCGGTCCGTGGGCCTGCCTATGCCCATGCTGCGGTATATCGGGCGCACTTTTTCCCTGATTTCAGGCAGCCTGCCGGCAAAGAGCAGCGCGCCCGCGATGCATATTATCCCGCTTATCATTAAGGTGTAGACAACGCCTATTTTTTCCCCCATGTAGCCGGCAAAGAGGCTTCCCAGGGGAGATGTCCCCATGATTGCGAGGGCAAAAAAGCTCATGACCCTTCCCCTTTTGTCCTCCTCCACGATCGTCTGCAGGATGGTGTTGCTCGATGCCATCTGGATAATCATCCCGAAACCGGAGACAACCATCAGCGCGGCCGAGAGCCAGACGACCCTGGAAAACGAGAAGGCTATTATGGCGCAGCCGAACAGGCTCGACCCGTAGACAATCCATTTCCCCAGGCCGAGGATGGATTTGCGGGCGGCAAGATATATCGCCCCGATGAGGGCCCCCGTCCCCGAGCATGCCATTAAAAATCCCAGCGTCCCCGGCCCTCCCATGAGTATATCTCTGGCAAATATGGGCATGAGCACGGCATAAGGCATTCCCATGAGACTGATTACCGCAAGCTGCAGCAGGATGTAGCGGATCGGCGCAAAACCGAAGGCGTATGCGAAACCCTCGCGCAGACCCTGCCATACTTGTGTTGCGGGCCTGTTTTCCCGCGGCGGCACCTTGATGGCCGCAAGCGCTGCCAGGATACCGGCATAGCTCAGCGCATTGAGCAGAAAGCACGTCCCTTCTCCCGCGAGCCCGATCAGCACCCCGGCGATTGAGGGCCCGATGAGCCGCGCCCCGTTGAACATGAGCGAATTAAGGGCTATGGCATTGCCCAGGTCCTCTTTTCTTTCCACGATCTCGACAACAAAAGACTGCCTGGCCGGGATATCGAAGGCATTGACGATTCCGAGGAAAATGGCGAGGGCCACGATGTATTCGTAGCGGATGGCCCCCGTGAGCGTGAGGACGGCTAGCAGGAAGGCCTGCAGCATGGCAAGCGACTGGGTGGCGAGCAGGATGTGATAGCGGTTCCAGCGGTCGGAGAACACCCCGGCAATGGGGCTGACCGCCAGGGTCGGGATCATCCCGGCAAAACCTATGAGGCCGAGCAGGAACGCCGAATTGGTCAGGTCATAGGCGAGCCAGCCGAGGGCGAGCTGCTGCATCCAGGTGCCGATCAGGGAAAAACTCTGCCCGCCGAAAAAGAGCCTGTAATTCCTGTACCGGAGGGCGCGCAGGGCGAACCTCAACCCCGGCATGCTGAAACTTGCCATCAGGACCTTATCATGACGAGCATCATCTTGAACCGGACGGGGGCTTTCAGGGAATGCGGCTCTCCGGCCGGCATGACCAGGAACTGCCCGGCTCCCAGCCGGTGCTCCGTGCCTGAAAGCGTTATCAGGGCGGTCCCGTCCACGATATATACGAACGCGTCGAAGGGCGCCGTGTGCTCGCTCAGGCCCTGGCCCGCGTCAAACGCAAACAGGGTCACGGTCCCGGTATCCTTTTTCAATACCTCCCGGCTGACGATGGATCCCTCCTGGTACTCAACGAGTGACGACAGTTCTTCCGGTGATTTCTTCCCAGCCATGGTCGGGTCCCTCCCGTTTTTTCTGCAGGGTAGCCGAAAGGCCGTAAAAATTCAAAAGGAATAAGGGCGCGTGTTGACTTTGAACTCCTTTCATCTATACTTTTTGCATACCTAATCCGGAAAAGGAGGAACCGTATGTTTGCACCCAAAAGCATTCTTGTGCCTTCTGATTTTTCGGAGTTCTCCGACAGGGCCCTGCAAAAAGCGGTAGACCTGGCCAGGGAGTACAAATCCAGGATTTATCTCCTGCACGTGATCGACGAGGGCTTGCAGCAATGCGTTGCCGACTACTGCCTGACCGATGAAGTCATGAAGAAGATGGAGGCCAATGACAGGGCGGCTTCGCAAAATCTTCTCGAGCGGCAGGTCGGCCGGATCCCGGATGCGGCGGGCCTGGACATTTCTTTCGATATCCGCAAGGGTTATCCGCCCGACGAGATCATCAAGGACCAGAAGGAAAAGAACCCCGATATGATTGTGATCGCTTCCCACGGGAGGACGGGCCTTCTGCATAATCTCCTGGGAAGCACTACCGACAAGGTATTGAAAAACGCAAACTGTCCCGTTCTCCTGGTCAGGCCATAACGCTGCCATTTACGACAACCCCTTCGACTCCTTTTTAAAATTGACTTCATCTTTGATTTTCTACATGATTCCAAGTCGAAATGAAAATGGGCGCGAACGCTGAAAGGAGCCTCTTGACAGTCCCCGAGCAACCTTGGACCATGATGCTGAAGGCCCTCGAATCACTTCCCAGGGCCCGCCGTTACCTCAGGTCCTGGGCGGCCAGGGCGAAGGCAATACCCGACCCGGAGCTGCGCCGGCAGGCCCTGCTGAGCATCGAGGCCAAGACTTTTCATTGCGAAGGCGGTACGCTCTATGGGCTGCTGGCCGGCAGTCATATGGACGAGGCGATCAGGTTCATTGTCGCTTACCAGACAATAAGCGATTACCTTGACAACCTTTGCGACAGGGGCAACTCCCGGGACCCGGTCGATTTCCAGGCCCTGCATGAATCCATGCTCCACGCCCTCACCCCCGGGGCCGCATTGCTCGATTACTACCGGAACCGTCCGGAGCATGACGACGGCGGCTACCTTCACTCGCTGGTGCGCACCTGCCAGGAGGTGCTGGCCGGCATACCTTCCTACCGGTCAATAGCCCCGTTCATTCTTGATCTGTCCCGCTGCTATGGCGAGCTGCAGGTGCATAAGCATGTCAAGCCGGAAGACAGGCTTCCCAGGCTGCAGGACTGGTTTGCCCGCAACAGAAACGGGAACGCTTTCATGGACGAAATGAAATGGCAGGAGTTCAGCGCGGCAACCGGGTCGACCCTCGGGATCTATGCGCTCGTCTGCTCCGCGATGCGGGGGGAATTCCCCCCGGGATCAGCCCGGCAGATGCAGGAGGCATATTTCCCCTGGATACAGGGCCTGCACATCCTCCTGGACTATCTCGTCGACCAGGAGGAAGACCGGGAGGGAGGCGATCTCAATTTCTGTTCGTATTACTCCGGCCCGGAGGAGATGACGGAAAGGATCATGTTCTTTTTCAAAAGAGCGGATGAAGGGGCGAAGCTTCTTTCCCATCCGGGATTTCACCGGATGGTCTGCCGCGGCCTTCCGGCCCTGTACCTGGCCGACCGGAAGATGTCCTCCCAAAGTGAGATCAAACCCGTTGCGTCAAGGTTAATCGGCAGGTGCGGATTATTGACGATGTTCTTCTACCTCAACTGCTGGGCATACAGAAGGTTGAAGCGGTGATTTCCCCGAAACCCTCCGGCATTATCACGCTCACGACAGATTTCGGCCGCACTGACCCGTATGCGGGCGCTGTCAAGGGAGTGATACTCTCGATCAACCGGCAAGCCGTGCTGGTCGACATCAGCCACGACATCCCCCGCGGCTCTGTCCCGGAAGCATCGTGGGTCCTGATGGAGTCCTGTAAATATTTCCCGGCCGGGACCGTCCACCTGGCCGTGGTGGACCCGGGCGTGGGAGGGGGCCGCCGGGCCATTGCGGCCGCAAGCGGAGGCCATTTTTTTGTCGGGCCGGATAACGGGATTTTCTGGCCGGCCCTGAAAAATCCGGGTTCCGTGACAGTGGACCTGAACAACCCCCGTTATTTTTGCAGGGATGTGAGTTCCACATTCCACGGGCGGGACATCTTTGCCCCTGTCGCCGCGTGGATTTCCAAAGGCGAAGACATCCGGTCCATGGGCGGGATTATCAGCGATCCCGTGAGACTGGAACCCCGGGAACCCTTCGTCTCCGGGGGAAAGCTGCATGGCCGGACCGTCCGGGCGGACCATTTCGGGAACCTCATCAGCAATTTCAGCCGCGAAACTATCGAAGGTTTTCTCGGCGCGGCCTCCCCGGTAATCAGAATCGGTTCGATGGAACTGCATGAAATCAGCGCGACATACAGTTCGGTTCCGGAAGGCAAAGTCCTGGCCTTGTTCGGAAGTTCCGGGTTCCTGGAGATTGCAGTGAACGGGGGCAGCGCGGCCCGGCGCCTGAATCCGGAAGATCCGGGCATTATTATCGAAAAAACCGAATAATTCCGTGCGCCCCGATTGACAGCCGCATTCGGGGTGATATAATCGCCCGGCAGGTTAGGGGGAAGCGCATCAGAAGGTTAGATCACCCGCCATTTCGACACCCTCCCGTACACCGCAAATAATCCGGAGAGCAATTTTTCCCGGGCGTATTGCCGTATGCCCCGGACAATGGCCGAATATAAATGGACGACTCCATAATTATAAAAGGCGCGCGCCACAACAACCTCAAGGGGTTTGACCTCGAAATCCCCCTTAACAGGATCACTGTCATCACCGGCGTGAGCGGGGCCGGCAAGTCATCGCTGGCTTTCGATACGCTTTATGCCGAGGGGCAGAGGCGCTATATCGAGACATTCTCTCCCTATGCCCGCCAGTTCATGGACCGCATGGACAGGCCCAGGGCGGACAGGATTGCCGGCATCCCCCCGGCCCTGGCCATCGAGCAGGGCGACCCGGTGCGCACTTCGCGGTCGACCGTGGGGACCGTTACCGAAATAAACGATTTCATGAAAATGCTCTTTGCGCGGACGGCCGAACTGCACTGCTCCGGATGCGGCAGGACCGTGAAGAGGCATTCACCCCAGTCGATTTTCCAGGGATTGAAAAACGCGTGCCCGGAGGGCGACCCGATCGCCGTCACGGCCGGTGTGGCCGGACCAACGGTTGCAGCTCTGAGGTCCGCGGGACTGGACAGGGTCTGGAAAGACGGGAAAGTTGCAGACCTGGAAGGCTTTGAGGGCGGTCCCGAAAAAGGCTGCGAGATACTTTTTGACAGGCTTCCCTTCCGCGGCGCGGACCGCAAGCGAATCGTCGATTCGATTGAAACGGCGCTCCGGTGGGGAAAGGGAAGAGTCTCGATTCAAACTCCCGCCGGCCCGCTGCGCTTCAGCTCGTCGCTGGAGTGCCCGTATTGCGATATCTCCTTCCGGGAGGCCACGCCCAACCTCTTTTCCTTCAACTCGCCGGCGGGGGCCTGCCCGGATTGCCGCGGCTTCGGGCGGACCATCGACATCGACCCGGAACTGGTTGTGCCCGACCCGCGAAAGACAATCAGGGAAGGCGCCGTCAAGCCCTGGGCGGGGATCGCCCGGGAGGAATTCCAGGACCTCATGATTTTCTGCGACCGGAAGGACATCCCCGTGGACGTGCCTTTCGGGGAATTGCCGGAGGAAGACAAGAAAGCCATATTCGACGGCGACTCGCGCTTCTACGGCATCAGGGGCTTTTTCCAGTGGCTCGAGACCAAGCGCTACAAGCTCCACGTCCGGGTGTTCCTGGCGCGGTACCGCGGCTACCATACCTGCCCCAATTGCGGCGGCTCGCGGCTTGTTCCCGAGGCGCTGCTGTGGCGCATCCGCGGCAAATCCATAGCCGATTTTTACTCGGTCCCTATTGAGAAAGCGTACAGGTGCTTAAAGGAGATCAACCCCTACGAACTCGATGAGGCCTCGTC
>JBDKTK010000177.1:0-8292 GCA_039680225.1 Syntrophaceae bacterium | reverse complement strand
AGCGCCGCGCATTCAAAGTTCTCCACGCACTCGCCGCAGCCCGTGCAGAATTCGGTGACCGACATGGCGAAATGCTTCTGGGACCGGCGCGCTTCGCGGTCCAGGATGCAGGGGTGTTTCGCGATTACGACGGCCATGCCCCCGTCTTCGCGGCGGCAGTGTTCGTTTGCTTCTTTGATGGTGGCGCTGAAGGCCGCGAAATCGTAAGGGTCGCATTCGCGCAGAAACTTCACGCCGCAGGCCTTCACGAGTTCGGGGATGCTCACCTGGTTGCCGCGGCTCCCGTCGGCCCTGATGGCTGTCTGAGGAGTGGGCTGGCTGCCCGTCATCGCCGTCGTTGAGTTATCCAGGATCAGCACGATGAACCGGGCCTTCTGAAACACCGCGTTTACAAGCGCCGGTATGCCCGCATGGAAAAATGTCGAATCGCCGATCGAAACAACGATGGGCGGCGGGTCCTTCTCGCCTGCGTATGCAAAGTAGAATCCCGCGCCCTGGCTGATGCAGGCACCCATGCAATGGCATGTGTCGATAGCACCCAGGTTCATCCCCAGGGTGTAGCAGCCGATGTCGCTGGGGAAGATGCCGTTCGGGAAAGCGCTCTTGACCGCATAATACGCGGCCCGGTGCGGGCAGCCGGGGCACAGCGAGGGCCTGCGGCCTTTCGCCTTGGGGATTTCGGCGGCTGCAATCTTTTCGTTCAGGAATTTCGCTATCACGTCCTGGACGACGTCCGGCGTGAGCTCTCCCTCGTTGGGGACGAAGCCGTCCTGACGGCCGTTCACGGACGGGAGGGCGAGCTGCAGTTCGATAACGGGGTAGGTCTCCTCTATGACAAGTACCTTGTCGTAATCTCTCCTGATCTTTTCGGCGAACGAACGGTTTAAAGGATATGGGAGGATCACCTGGTATAGATCAATTTTTCCCAGGAAACCCATATCCGCGAGGATGTCGTGGGCATGGGCGAAGCTCACTCCCGATGCAATAATCGCTGTGCCCTTTTGTGATCCGTCACCCTTGATGCAGACCGGCTGGAAGTCCTCGTCCGCCGCGATCTTCTCGAGTTTTTCATTCAGGATGCGGTGCAGGTTCGTCAGGAACTGCGGTGTCGCTATCCAGCGCCCGGGATTTTTTTTGAAATCGGGCTTTCTTTCGATCCGCTCCGGCTCATTCAAACTCACGTTCTGCCGGGCATGGCAGACTCGGGTCGTCGGCCTGAGCATGACGGGGATCTCGTATTTTTCCGAGAGCCGATAGGCCGCGCCCACCATGTCCTTTGCCTCGCGCGGGCTGGAAGGGTCGAGTACAGGGACCTTCGCGAACTGGGCGAAGAGGCGGCTGTCCTGTTCCGTCTGCGAGCTGTGAGGCCCCGGGTCGTCGGCCACGATCACCACGAACCCGCCGATTGTCCCGAGATAGGCCGAGCGCGTGAACGGGTCGGCCGCAACGTTGAGGCCCACCTGCTTCATCGCCACCGCCGAGCGCCTGCCGGTGTAGCTGTTGGCAAGCGCGACCTCGTAGGCCACCTTCTCGTTTACCGACCACTCAATGTGCATGGGCACGCCGGTCTCTTTCGCGGAGGCCACGACTGAGGAGAGTATCTCCGAAGCGGGCGTTCCCGGATAGGAGGCCGCGAGCGAACAGGAATTCTCCACGAGGCCCCGCGCGATTGCCTCGTTGCCCATCATTATTCTTTCTTCTTTTTTAACCTTTGCCACGCTCATGTCCTGTTATCAAACACCCTCTTGGATTTTCTTTCGGTCCGCGGCAGGCTCTGGTAGTCGACAATTTCCACCGTCCCGCTGACCAGGGCCTCTTTGCGGATCTCCCTTTCGAGAATTTTCGCCAGCGCCTTGTCGTCGTCTGCGTTCGCGCCGCCGGCCCGCTCCACCTTGATGAGCATATAGTCCTTGCCGTCTTCGAGATGCGTCAGATGGATCTGGTACTCGCTGCCGACGCCTTTCTGGCGTGAGAGGATTTCATCGATGTGGCTGGGATAGATATTCACTCCGCGCACGATGAACATGTCGTCCGAGCGGCCCGCAATGCTGTCATGCCGGGGCATGATCGACCCGCACGGGCACGGGCCCGAGATGGCGCGGGTGAGGTCGCGCGAGCGGTAGCGGACCATGGGCGCGCCCTCTTTGCGCAGCGTCGTGTAGACCATCTCCCCGGTCTCGCCGTCGGCGACCGGCTCCAGGGTCTCCGGGTCGAGGATTTCCAAAATGTAGTAGTCGGCCCAGTAATGGACGCCGCAGTGGTGCTCGCAGTCGAGGCCGGTGCCCGGGCCGTAAATTTCCGTGAGCCCCGGGATGTCGAAGATGTGGTCCGCTCCCAGCAGTTCCCTCACCTTTGCCCGCATGGAATCGCTGGAGCGCTCGGCCCCGAAGATGACCTTCTTCACATTGATCTTGTCGCGCAGGCCGCGGCTCGCCACCTCTTCGGCCAGCAGCAGGGCCATAGACGCCGTGGCGCCGATCACGGTGGACTGGAAGTCCACAAGAAATTGCAGCTGCATGTCGATGTTGCCGGGGCCGGCGGGGACGGCGAACGCGCCGAACTTCTCACAGCCCAGCTGGAACCCGATACCGGCCGTCCATACCCCGTAGCCGACACAGATCTGGACCCTGTCCTCTTTGGAAAGTCCCGCCGTCGCGTAACAGCGGGCAAACATGTCTGACCAGTCTTCAATATCTTTTTGGGTGTAGACCATTACCTTTCTTTTCCCGGTGGTCCCGGACGACGCGTGCAGCCGGACGATCTTTTCCATGGGCACCGATAATAGCGGCCAGGGGTAATTCTCCTGGAGGTCCTGCGATGTCGTGAAGGGCAGCCTGCGGATGTCGGCCAGCGTGCGGATATCGGCCGGTTTTACTCCCGCCTCGTCAAAACGCCGGCGGTAAAACTCCGAGCCGTTATATGCGTGATTGACTGTCCACTGGAGCTGTTTGAGCTGAAAGGCTTCCAATTCCTCAATGCCCGCAAAGGCAGTCATGTAATTACTGTTCATTTAACTACTCCTTTGAAACGTGGTGCTGGTAACATATATGTTCTGTAAATTCAAGGCTCTCAATTTAAGCTCGTTGAGCCTGTCGAAACGACTCCAGTTTCCTTTTGAAAGGTGTCGCTTCGACAAGCTCAGCGAACGGATTTTTATTACGGGACCAAATTCGACAGCACGAGGACCGACCAGTAGGGCGAAAGCATCAGAATGATGATCGCGATGATATAGGACGGTATGAAATACATGCTCCCCCTGAATACGGTCCCCAGGGGAATGTCCTTGGCCATCCCGGCCACGACATAGCAGCAGATGCCGATAGGCGGCATAATTGATCCCATTGTAGTCACTATTGTTATTACCTGCCCGAACCAGATGGGGTCGTAACCCATTTCCATGACGATCGGGTAAAAAATGGGAAGCGACACCAAAAGGAACGCCAGGGCATCCATGATGCAGCCCCCGATGATGTAGCAAATCAGGATGACCCAGAGGAGCAGTCCCTTGGAAAGCCCCAGGCCCCCGATCCAGGCCGCCGCTTCAAAAGGCAGGCGGGTGAGGGTCAGGAAGCGCCCGAAGATCACGGCCCCCGCGATGATCATGAAGACCATGCAGGAGATGCGCAGCGTATCCGTAATTGAGGCGATGAACCCTTCCCGGGAAAGCTTCCTTCGCAAAAGGCAGATCACGAGCCCCAGCGTGCAGCTCACGGCGGCCGCTTCCGTCGCCGTGACAACGCCCGTGAAGAGGGCATACATGATTATGGCAAAAAGGACCAGGATGTCCAAAGCTTCCGGAAGCGCCCGGAAGCGCTGGCCCCAGGAACTTTTCTCGACCTTGGGCCCCCAGTTTTTGTGGCGGTAACATAGGAGAAAAACAGTGGCTACGATCAGCACTGTCACGATGATGCTGGGGATCACGTTCCCGAAAAAGAGTTTGCCGATGGACTGGCCGGTGTATAGCCCATAAACGACCAGGACGATGCTCGGCGGGATAAGGACGCCCAGGGTCGCTCCCGCCGCGACAGAGCCGGCGTTGAGCATGGGGTGGTAGCCGTATTTCTTCATGGCCGGGATCGCGACCGTGCTCATGGTGGCGGCGGTTGCCGTGTTGGAGCCGCTGATCGCCGAAAAGGCCGCCGAGGCCATTATGGTCGTGATGGCCAGGCCGCCGCGGTAATGGCCGAACCACCGGTGGGTCGCGTGATAGAGGCTGTCGTTGTACCCCGCATAATGGATGAATTCTCCCACGAGGATGAACATGGGAATGACTGTCAGGCCGTAATTGGAAAAGATGCTCCAGATTTCCGACCCTATCATCCCGCAGGCCGCCGGGATATTGGTGACATAGGCGATGCCGGCAAATCCCACGAGGGCCATGGTGAACCCCGCCGGAATCCTCAGCAGGAAAAGCACCGCGAACATGACGGCTATGCCGTAAACCCCGACGATGGGCCCAGTCATATGGCGGCCCTCTTTTCTTCTTTTTCGCCGTTAAAGAATGTTTTGAGAAAATCGATTCCGCAGGCAAAGGCCAGGAAGGCGAAGCCCAGCGCCACACCGAACACGAAGGGGTCATACATGATCTTCTGGGTCTCGGAAAGCTCTCCTGACTCCCTGATCATCAATCCCCATTTCGTGGTCTGCCACGCGATAACGGCAAAAAAGCAGGCTGTGGCCAGGTATGAGACCGCATTCACAACATTTTTGATCTCCGGGGGAAATTTTTCCGAAATGATATCGACGATTATATGGTCCCTGTTCCTTTGCGTGTACCCCAGGGCCGAAGCCGTCACGATTGCCCCCAGGAAGGATATGATCTCATAGGACCCGATAAAGGGAACGCCGATGATCCTCAATACGACATTGCCTGTCGCCAGCAGCATGACGGCAATAAGCGCCGCCCCGCCGGCAACCATTGCCGCCTTGTTGAGCATCAGATCGAACCGGTCGAGATATTTCATGGTTTATTTATATTTCTTTTCGTACTTCGCCTTCAGCTTGTTGACGTCGCTGATGATCTGCTCTCCCGGAAGGCCCCTGGCCGAGACTTTCGCGATATATTCTTTCACCATGGGCTGCAGCAGCCTTTTGATTTCGGCCTTGTCAGCCGCCGACAGCTGGATTACCTGGTGCCCGTACTTTTGCTTCGACCAGGCAAGCGCGTCTTTCACGTGATCATCAACGTATTTGCCCGTCCAGATCGCCTGGTTCACCCGGAGGTCTTCAATGGCTTTCTTTACGTCCGCGGGGAGGGCGTTCCATTTGTTCTTGTTCATGACCACCGCGAAGGAGACCACGAACAGGTTGGCGTCTGTCGCATATGGGCAATAGGAGGCAAAATTGAAGTCCTTGAGGATCTCCATTGATGAAACCATGCCTTTAACAACGCCCCTCTGGATGGCCTCCGGGGTCTCCGACTGGGGCATGGCGATGGGGACGGCCCCCAGCCTCTTTAAAATTTCCGCCCCCGTTCCCGAGGCGCGCAATTCCAGGCCTCTCAGGTCTTTGAGCGATCGAACGGGACGGATCGTCATGAAATCCGCGGGCGGGCAGGTAAATACCGTCAGTACTTTTACTTTTTCGAATTCTTTCGGTTTATATTTCTCGATGAGGTCGTAAAGCACCATGGACGCGACCTTCGCATTTTTGAAACCCAGGGGCAGATCGACGGCCTCGGATACGGGGAAGCGGCCGGGCTGGTAGCTCATCGCAAAGTTGCCGATATCTGCCGTACCGGAGATGACGCCGTCAAAGATGTTCTTGGCCGGCAACAGCGTGCCTCCGGGAAATGTCTGGACAGTTACCTTTCCGTTTGTAACCCTCTCCAGTTCTTTTGCCCAACGCTCCATCTGCACGCAGGGAAACGTTGCCGCCGGGGGGAAATTGGCATACGTGAGTTTGATCTGGGACGCTTTTGCGGCAACCGGGGACCCGGCAAAGGCAACAGCGAAAAGCAGCAGGACAACGGCTGCCCGGCAAGAAAATCTTTTCCCGAAATTTTTCATATAGTACCCCTCGCTTCGTAAAATTATTTCCAGCCCAAACTAACCTGGAGATTAAGCCGCGGCCGCACAAACAAAAAAAACGGCCGTGGATTTCGGCTCATCCACGGCCGTTTTTAGTTCTGGTAATTATGCCTGTAGAGGACAAGCCTGTGCGCCTATTTCACCTCCACCACCACCAGAAATTGTTATATTTGTTTGCTGTTTTCATTGACTCCATCCAAGTAAGGGGAATCCTTATCTGAACAAACCTGAAAAATCAAGAGTTTATTTTGGCGGGGCCGGTAATCCAAAAAAAATGGATTCCCCGGTCAAGCCGGGGAATGACGAAGGCGAGGGGCCGGTTTCAAACCGGCCCGCTTGACGGGAATTAAAAGAGCGGGTTTAGAACCTCCCCCTGCACCCCCTCCAGAGGGGGACAGCCCGCCCCGATTGAATATTTATTATGCAACGGCCGCTTTCTTGTGCTCCATACCGCTGCACATTTTCTTTATCTGGCGGATTGCCTGCCGGATGCGGTTCTCGTTTTCCACGAGCGCGATCCGCAGATACCCCTCGCCCTCCTCGCCGAAGGCAATACCGGGCGAGACCGCCACTTCCGCCTCTTCCATCATCCTGATCGAGAATTCCATGGACCCCAGGCGCCTGTACATCTCGGGTATCCTCGTCCAGACGAACATGGAGGCCCGGGGCTTCTCCACGTTCCAGCCGATGGAATTGAGCCCGTCCACCAGGACGTCGCGCCTCTTTTCATAAATTGCCGCCTGCTCGCGGATGGCTTCGTCGCAGTCCCTTAAAGCGATGATGGCCGCGATCTGGATTGCCTGGAAAAGGCCGTAATCGTAATAGCCTTTGATTTTTCCGAGGGCCTCGATTATCCGCGGGTTGCCGATGCAATACCCCACGCGCCAGCCAGCCATGTTGTACGCCTTGGAAAGCGTCCCGAATTCAACTGATATTTCTTTCGCTCCTTTGACCTGCATCAGGCTGGGCGCCTCGTACCCGTCGAAAGTCGTCCTGCCGTACGCGAAATCATGGACTATGACGAGCCTGTATTTCCGGGCAAGCCGGACGGCTTCCTCAAGGAAGCCCAGTTCGACAGTCCTCGCTGTGGGGTTGTGCGGGTAATTCAGAAAAATGGCCCGGGGCGCGGGATGTGCTTTCCTGCAGGCCTCCTCGATATTCCTCAGGAACTGCTCGCCGTCGTCGAGCTGCACTTTGATCACCTGCGCGCCCGCGATAACGGCAGAGTAGATATGAATGGGAAAGGCCGGTACGGGCACGAGCACGCTGTCCCCCGGGCCGAGCAGCGCCAGCGAAAGATGGGAAACGCCTTCCTTTGAGCCGATCGTGCAGATGATCTCGTTATCGGGGTTGAGCCGGACCCCGTACTGCCTGTCGTAATAGCGGGCCAGCTCGCGACGGAGATTGTAAATTCCCGAGGCAACCGAATAGCGGTGGTTGCGCGGGTCCCGGACGACCTCGCAAAGCTTTTCCACCACCGCTTCCGGCGTGGGGTCGCTGGGGTTGCCCATCGCCAGGTCGATCATGTCTATCCCGGCCTTGCGCTTCTCGAGCTTGATCTTATTGATCCTCCCGAAGACATAAGGAGGCAGCAGGTCCATCCTGTTTGAAAATTCTATGTAATCTTCGCTTTCCATGTGTTGTTCTCCTGTCAAATTTCAAAAAGATTCTTCGTCGCTATCGCTCCTCAGACAAATGAACTTGTCATCCTGAGTGAAACGAAGGATCTCTTTTTAATTTTCTTCATTGGTTTCGTTAAATTCTCCAGTTGACAAAAGGCCCCGGATTGTTGAGTCCAGGGCCTTCAAGAAGGCAAAAAAAAGGCCATGGACTGCGGATTGAGCCCATGGCCTGTGATGCTGTTTCAGAATTTAGACGAAAGCGTCACTTGCCATGGGCTCTTGTGCCCCGGCTGCCATAGCTGCTGCTGTAGCCATCGTGATTGCTTTCATAGGAAAAAATCATAAAGCGATTTTTCTAAATGTCAATTTTTTTATTAAAGATTCAGAATAAAACTGTCTCTCCTGTGAAAATCAGGCCTGGAGCCGCAGTGAGTCAATGCCCAGTAACTTCTTTCACCGGACTTGATAACAGCGCTGACGCCTATTTCCAGCAACCGGTCTTCGCGAACAAGCTTGTCTGAATTGAATTCCAAATCGAGTGAGAACGATCCCGGTCCTTTTTGAGTCCTGAAAGGAAGTGAAGCAACCAAAAGCTCCTCTTTTAAATCAGCAGCGCATCTTTCCTCGTCATAATGTTCGAA